>NZ_CALDKF010000105.1 GCF_937898925.1 uncultured Methanobrevibacter sp. | reverse complement strand
ATGATAGCCCATCAAATGGAGAATACTCCGCTTTTGTATAGAAAGTATCTATATCAAAGACTCCCTCTTTATTCAAGTCAATTACCACTAAATCTGCATCATATCCTTCTTTAATGAAACCTTTGTTCTCTAGATTGAACCTTTTAGCAGTATTTTCTGAAAATATTTTTGGAATTAAATTTAAATCCAAATTTGATCTATTGACTTCAGTCAACAATAATGACAATACTGTTTCCAAAGATGGAATACCTGGACTTGAATCCCAAACACCTTTGGTTTTTTCCTCTAGGCTATGAGGCGCATGGTCTGTACCAATCATTGAGTCTTCATTTAAATCATTGATTGTGACGTTTTTGCCTTTCTCCCTTAAAGGAGGATTGGTTTTAATAAGTGTTCCAAATTCATTGAATGCTGTATTGTCATACAATAAATGATGAGGAGTGAATTCATAACTGACATTGTTGGAAATAGCTAAATTCATTGCATTTTTAGTGCTTAAATGGCAAATGTGCAAATCCACACCATATTTTTTAGAAAGCTCAATCGCTTGAGCAACAGATGCATCTTCAGATTCTGCAGGTCTGCCGTAACTATATGCAATAGCTTCACTCTCTTCTGCTAGTCTTTTAGTAGATTCCGAAACAATATCCCTTTTTTCAGCATGAACTGTCACTATTGGCTTTTTGCTTAAATTGGAAATATCTTCAAATATCTTATCCAAATCCTCATCAGTTTCCAAATCCATAAAGACCTTAAAGGACATTGGATTCAATTCGAGAATTTTTTCCATTTCATCAAGTGTGGAATATCCTGCATGAAGTCCAAAATTAACTACGGATTTAGCTTCTGCTATCTTTTGCTTTTCCTTAAACGATTCATAGGTATTGGTTTTTGGAACAGTGTTAGGCATATCCATAACAAATGTAAATCCTCCATGAGCTGCTGCCATGGACCCTGTTTTGAAATCTTCCTTATATGTCAATCCAGGATCTCTGAAATGAACATGAGGGTCGATGAGACCTGGCAAGACTAACTGTCCATTAAGGTCAATTTCCTTATCTCCTTCAATTGAAGATTTTGATATTTTAGCTATCTTACCATCTTCAATAGCTAAAGACATACGATCAGAATAATCCAATAATTTTAGATTTTTTAAAACTAAATCAAACATAAAATCACGAGTATTTTTAAAATAATTTTAATTTAAAACAATTTCCATAATGATTAAAATTTTTATTTAAACCAATTATAATTTAAAATTTTTATTTAAACCAATTATAATTTTAAAATTATTTTTTAATTATTTTCTAATAAATTTCTATTAATTTATTATTTAATTTAATATTTAATAAATTTGATTAAAATCAGCGAAGAATTTGAGTTGAAAATAAGACTTTGAATAGAATCTAGTAAAAAAAGTAAATAAAAAAAGGCACTTAACCCCATGTTAAGTGCCTTATACCTAAATATTTAGGTTTAATTTTGTTTTGTGTTTGTAACTTATCTATTTTAAGTTGAGAGCTTCTGGAGTACATTTTGTGAGACATTGTTCACAGAGAGTACAGAATCCAGCAATAGGTAAGTTAACTTTGTATGCTTTGTGTAACATATCATATGGACATGCTTCAATACATTCTCCACATTCGTCACATTTAGATGGGTTGAAGATGATTCTATCTCTAGATACTACTTCACCATCAATTTCCTTGTCTACATAGTCTAATTGCAATGCGTCGTTAGGACATACATTTGCACAAGCACCACATCTTACACACATGGTGAAAGATTGTTCGCCCATATCTTTCTGACGGGAAGGTACTTCCATTCCTCTTTTGGTAACTACTTTTATAGCTTCAGTAGGACATTTTAAAGCACAACCACCGTCAAAGAGACATTTTTCTTCGTCCCAACAGATACCTTCAGAAGCACTGAATTTAGATGCTCCATATTCAACATCTAAGTCAATTGCATCTACAGGACATACATTTACACAAAGACCACATGCAGCACATGCTTCTGGAAGTTCTACAGTCAAGTCAGATTTAGGAGTGATGAAACTTCCAGGACAAATGTCAACACAGGAATTACAACCAATACAGCTTTCAGCGTCTAAAGTGAATGATTTCATGTTTTTAGTACGTTTAGCAGGGTTTGCATTTTCTGCGATGAAAATTGCGTTCCATGGACAGGATTGTGAACATACACCACATTGGATACATTTTTCTTCATCTACTTCGATAGGTTCTCCGTAAGCAGATAAGGTGATTGCATCAACAGGACATTCAGCTACACATACGCCACATCCTTTACAATCATCAATGTATACAGGTCCTTCTGGTTCAATTACTCTAGTTGCAGGTTCTTTTACTCCAGGAACTCCGATTACGTCTACAGGACAAATGTCAACACATTTTTGACACATTACACAGAATCCTTTGAGGAGTTGAGAATCTTCTGCATCTAATTTAAGAGTTTTGGAAGGACATGCTTCTACACAATCTCCACATTCATCACATTTGGTTTTGTTAAAGATTAATCTAACTTGAGTGTTTCCATCTTCATCAATAGCTATGTCTTCTACTTGTAAAGCACCATTGGTACATGCATCAGCACATGCAGGTGCTCCTCCACAAGTATCACAGTAAACGATGTGATCGCCTACTTCAATAGCTGCTGTAGGACAAACGCCTTCACATGCTCCACATTTAATACAGCTATTTTCATTGAATACTATCATTTTAACACTCCAAAGTTAGATTTTTTTAATCATATTTCCTTCACTGTCATATACTTCTACAGTAGCTAATCTCATTTGGCTATCCATAGTGTGGGTAGCACAAGATAAACATGGGTCGTGAGCTCTGATAACCATTTCCATTAAGTTGAAAATTTTGTCATCTACTTCTACACCAGGTTTGATGTAATCTTTAGCTACTTGTTGAATACCCATTTCCATTGCAGGGTTGTTTTGGATAGTTGCTACAATGATGTTTGCTTGGGTGATTAAACCTTCGTCATCAGTTGTGTAGTGGTGGATTAAAGTACCACGAGCAGCTTCTACAATACCTGCACCTTCACCAGCAGTTCTTTCTAATGCTTCTGGGAATTTGTCACCAGATAAGTCACCTTCTAATGCGTCTACAGCCATTTCAGCAGAAGCTAATAATTCGATTAATCTTGCCCAGTGGAATAATAATGGGTATTGTGCGTAACCGAATTTGTCTCTGAAGTCTTCTAAAGCACCTTGTGCTAAAGGAGCTGCATCAGGCATTTTGTCACAAACGTTAATACGGGATAATGGTGCTACTCTGTAAATACCTTCTGGGTATCCTAATTCCTTAATGTAAGGGAATTTTAACCAGGAGTAAGGTTTTACGTGTTCAGCAACAATATCTTTGTATTCAAGGTTTCTGTATTCAGTGTAGATAGAACCATCTTTGTCTTTTATTCTTACTTTACCGTTGTATACGTCCCAGTCACCATCTTCAGTTACGAGACCGCAGTGACGGGTGTCACCGAAGTAACCTAAGGTTTTGACTAAGTCAATTTTTTCTTCTAAGATAGGTACTGCTAATTCAATGGTTGCTTGTGCTAATTCTACGTTTTCTTTAGCTTTTGCTAATAAGTCAGCTTGAGTTTCTTCATCTAATTCAGTGGAAATACCACCAGGAGTAGAGGAAGTTGGGTGAATTGGACGACCACCAGTTGCAGATACGATATCTAAACCGTTTCTTCTGATTTTAATAGCTTGTAAAGCAACTTCTGGCATATCTTGGATAATTTGGAAAACGTTTCTAGTTTTTCTGGTTCCGTCAGGAATGACTAAATCAGGTGCTGCTAAGAAGTAGAAGTGGAGAGCGTGAGAGTGCATGTAAGATCCCCAGTTCATTAATTCTCTCATTTTGTAAGCAGCAGGTAAGATTTCGTCATCTTTAAATCCATAGATTTGGTCAACAGCTTTAGCAGCTGCTAAGTGGTGTTGTACATCACAAATACCACAGATTCTAGGTACAATACGAGGTACTTCCTCAGCTGGACGTCCTTGTAAGAATTTTTCGAATCCTCTAAATTCCATAACATGTAATCTAGTGTCTTCTACATTTCCTGCTTCGTCAAGGTGTACAGTAATTTTTGCGTGACCTTCAATACGAGTTACAGGTTCCATAGTAAGTTTTACCATATTATTTTCCTCCTTTTTGCATTTTAGCAGGGACTAAAGCAGCTGGTAAAGTGTAAGTGTAGAAAGTACCTACAATATCATCTAATTGGTCAGCTACTTGTTCAGGGTCTACGGTTTTATCTTCGTTAATACCGTAGTCAGATGCAATCGCAGAAATCATTTTTGCACCTGCATCGTTTACTTTAGCGGTAGGTCCGTAACAACCTCTACATGGGATAGCAATACTTGGGCATTGTGCACCACATAAGGATACGGTTGCAGGTCCCATACATACTAAACCTTGAGCAATTAAACATAAATCATCTTCTGGTTTACCAACTTCAAATTGTCTTTTAATGAAGTCCATAGCGAGTCCAGCAGGTGGTTTTTCTCTAGGACATACTTCACAAAGGTTAGTGGTTGGTAATTCAATAGTTCCTCCGTTTAATAAGGTAAGAATAGCTTCAGCTACTACGTCAGATTTTGGAGGGCAACCAGGAATTAATAAGTCAACTTGAATTGCTTCGCCTAATGGTCTTACTCTGCTTTCTAAGGTTGGTACATCTTCGTTAGGAATGATTCCTTCTGGGTTTACAGTACTGCATGAGTTAATGTAACCTTCAGTAGTTAATTCTTCAACAGTGTGTAAGTTACCGAGACCAGGGATACCACCGTAAGCAGCACAAGTACCGTATGCAATAACGAGGCCAGCTTTTTCTCTTAACATTTCTGCTAATTCTCTGTTTTCTTCGTTTCTAATTCCACCTTCTACAATGAGTACGTCTAATTCAGGTACTTCATCATATTTAGTATCACATAATACTGGTGAGAATTCGAATTGTGCTAATTCTAAAACATCTAATAAAGATTCGTGAAAGTCCGCAATGGATAAGTGACAACCGGAACAACCTCCGAGCCACATAGTTCCTACTTTAGCTTTATCTGCCATAAATAATCCTCCATTTAAATTTATCCTTCAGCATCTAATTGTGCTTTTAATGGGGAAGGTCCTAAATCTTTAATTCTGTTTACCATCATTTTTACAGAACTAGCGAATTTTTCTCCTTCAGAAGCAGAAATCCAGTCGTGGTGGACTCTTTCTCTTCCGATTCCCATATCTTCGACTAATTTATAAACTAATCTCATTCTTCTGTCAAGTTTATAGTTACCTGCATCGTAGTGGCAGTCACCCATGTGGCATCCTGCTACGAATACACCATCAGCACCGTCTCTAAATGCTTTTAAAATAAACTGAGGGTCAATTCTTCCAGAACACATTACTCTTATAACACGAATGTTAGGTGGGTATTGCATTCTTGCAGTACCTGCAGTATCTGCTCCACCATAGGAACACCAGTTACAACAAAACATTACAATTTTTATATCTTCAGACATAGAGTTTATCCTCCTCTATTAAAATTTTAGTTTATAGTCCTAAAAAAATTTAATTTAATCTAAGACTCATCCAACTATTTCAACCTAATAATCATTGAACCATATTATCAAATCAAAACTAATACAATTCAACTCATTTAATACCGATTGAAAATATTAAACTTTATTAAAATTGAAATAATTGAGATATTCAACCTAAATAGTTTTCACTATTTTTAATCTATAAAGATCCAAATCAAAAATCTTAATAGATTACCTTCTTGAATCCAAATCAAAAAATTCAAGAATTCCGTTTTAACTTTAAAAACCAAATCAAAATTTTTAAAGTTATAGATTTCAATCTAATTTCTTTTTTAAAAAAGTTTTTCAAATCTATATTAAAGTATGTTAAGGCATACCTTAATCTCAAATCATCGTACGCTAATGAGCTAGCTCAGCTTAACATTAATGTACTGATTATATATTATATATAAGATTAAATATAAAGGTTACTTGGAAACGAAAGACAAAAGATTTAAATACTATAATACTTTTTTAAAAAAAGATATTACAAAGCCTGAAAATTAATTTCAATTTATACGAAATATTATCGAAAAATAACCATTTTTACTGATAAAAATCACGAAAAAACTAATCAATTTTACTTAAATTTAAAATTAAGAATTTAAATAAAAATAAATTAAGTTTTAAATCATTAAAACAATTTTTACAATTAAGAATAAAATTTTAAAAAATGGCTAAAAATTAAGGAATACCTAAAATAAAGAATTTGAGGAAATTTAGAAAAATTGAAAATTTAAAAAAAATGTTATGAAAATTAAAAATCCGTGGAAAAATTTAAAAAAAAATATTTGAAAAATTATTTAAAAAATTATTTAAAAAATTATTTAAAAAAATTTATAAAAAATTATCGAAATGAATATTAAAAAATAGAAAAATAAAAATAGAAAAGTTAAGAGTGAATTACCCCCAACTAAAGAAAAGATTTTGTTCAAACTTTTTCAAAAAGTTTGAACTACATTCCATCTAAACTCATGTCAATCATTTTTTGAGTTTCAGCAGCTAATTCATCTGGCAATCCAGTGATGTCCATACTCAAGAAACCTCTGACAATCATGGAAGCCGCTTCCTCTTCAGTCAATCCTCTTGAAGTCAAGTAGTAAATCTCTTCTTCATCGATTTGACCAACTGCTGCCTCGTGGGACATTTCAAGGTTTGCTGCATTTGCCTCAAGTTCTGGAACTGCATAAATAGATGAATTGTCATCCAATACCAATCCATGACATTCCAAGTGACCTTTTACATTAGGAACATTTCCAGATAAATGACCTCTTGAGAAGATTTTTGATTCATCATTTGCAACTGCACGGGAAATGATCTCAGCACTTGTATTAGGTGCATTCAAAAGAGCTCTTGAACCTACATCAATGATTGAATCCTTTACACCGCTTTGAATACTTTGGAATAATGCCCTTGCATTTTCACCATTACAATTGGTGGTAGGATATGATTGAATAGACCTTACAGGACTGGTTAGAATGTAATTGTTTATGTAAGTTGTATTCTTTTCCTGAACAATACCTGTTCTAGGACGTACTTCAACCTGTTCCGCCCAGTTATGAACCATGGTAAAGGTTATTTTTGCACCTGGCTTAAGATACATTTCAGACACTCCTACGTGAAGTGCAGAAGATACGTCTTCGCCAGTTGCACAACCGGTAATCAAGTGAAGTTCTGAGTTTTCCTCAGCGATTATGATATTGTGTGCAGTTTGCATAACATCTTGATCTGCAATGAACATACAAGCCTGTACTGGGAAAACCTCTTTGGTGCCAGGTAAAGACCTAATGAAGTATCCGCTACAGAATTCATCTTCAGCTTCACGAAGTGCAGTTTGAGCAGTGTATTTGTCTGCATCAGGCTTAACTGCTTTCCACATATAATCCTGTAACCATGAATATTTTTCCAAAGCCATTTGGGTATTCATAAGTTCAATGGAATCTGAGATTGAATGGGAAAATACATTAGATTGATCCATTTGCAAGAAAGAACCTGATCTTTCTTCTGATTCAGTGTCAACACCAACTTTAAGTAAAGTTCTTTTGGTTTTCTTGTCAACATCATTGATATCATCCAATACATCGAAAGCATTAACCTCTTCCTTAGAAAAGTTCTCGATGACAATATCAGTACCTAAAGCTGCTTTTTTATCCTTTGCCTTTTCAGCATCATGAGTTACATTCCGCACAACCAACACATCCATTAAATCCTTCTTTTCTAATGTCTTCTAAAATTTCATCAGGGTCTCCAGAACAGGCAATCATACCATGCATCAATACATGTGCCTTATCCGCTTTAACAAAGTTTAAGATATAACCTAAGTGAGTGATAAGCAAGCCAGCCCTTTTTCTTTGGCCTGGTTTTTTATCTTTGTCAAGCAAAACGTTTAACTGTCCTGCAAGCAATTCCACATTTTCAATGTCTACACCAGAATCCGGTTCGTCAAACATGGTGAAAAGCGGTTCCTGTGCAAGCAATTGGAGAATTTCAGATCTTTTTACTTCCCCACCTGAAAATCCTCTATTTACATCTCTATCCAAGAATTCATCACTGAATTTGAGTTTTTCTGCAAGCTCTTTCATTCTTGGATTTAACTCTTCATCAGGGTCTTGCTTGGATTCAAGTTTCAATAAGTCCCTTACACTAACTCCACGAATAGCTGGAGGGTTTTGGAAACTTACTCCAAGACCTTTTTGAACTCTTTCAGTAGTGGTTAAATCAGTGATGTCCTCTCCATTGAATATGATAGATCCTTCTACAACCTTATATTTTGGGAATCCCAAGATAGTTAAGAATAATGTACTTTTTCCCGCACCATTCGGACCTAAAAGCACATGGGTTTCCCCTTCTCTTATAGCAAGGTTTACGCCATTTAAAACACGTTTACCCTCTACTTCAACAACTAAATTCTTTACTTCAAGTAACATTATATCAAATCCTTATCGATTTAAATTACTAAGATTAATATCAATTAAATAAAAGCATTATTACGCTGCTATAACAATAGTTATAACGGCATTATATAACAACCTTATATAACAATATTATATTTATCTTATCATATAAAAACATTACATTTTTAAGTTTAAATCTATGATAAATCTTATGAAAAAAAGTGATCTTTAAAAATAGTTAGATGATAAAAATTAGAAAAAATAGACTAAATCAATGAAAAACAGTTAAACTAAGTGTTAATTTAAATTAAGTGTAATGAAAAAATAAAAAATAAAAAAAGTGAAAATTAGAAAAATTATTCAGTTACAATAATAAATTCTCCAACTTTTTCTATTTTGGTGAATGGGATTAATAATAAATCTCCTCTACGTTTTGCACCTTTTACATGAATATTACGTCCAGCTTCTACTTTTACTGCAATATCCACGATTTTACCAGTTTTTTCATTAATAATTAACTCATCAAGCACTCCTAAAATACGAGCATTATTAGTAGCTACTTGATAGCTTTTAATTTCACTCCATAATTTTTCTTCTCTTCTATGAGTATTAGGTTTAGCAACAGCATTTTCCATATTTTCACCGATAAATTTTATAAAAATGATTGAAGGTATGATTCGTGTTTTAGTTTTTTTATAAAAACACTCAATTTAAAATAACTAATTTTAATAAAATATAGATTATTTTACCTTAATACTGTTTATATTTAAAGAAATATATAAAGTTATTGATATTTTTAGTAAAAATAAATGAAAATACAGTATAAAAATCTAAAAAAGAGTAATAAATAATGGGAATAAATGAAAAAGAATAAAAAATTGAAAAAATTTTTAATTTTTAATTATTTTCAATGAAAATAAGATCTGAAAAAAATGATAAAGATCATGCTCTAAAATCTGAAAATTGATGAAAATTATAAAAATTTATTGGTTAATATAGCTGTCTCGATAGTATTTACATTAAAAATTAACTCATGCCTTGAAATAATTAAAAGTTGCTCGTCCTGAACGACATTTTCGCTCCTAAGTATGTTAATTCCTGAAGGGACATTTCCATTAAATTCATAGGAATAATTTACCCCATACTCATCAAAAATTTCAACTGGAACTGAGACTGATAATGCAGGTTTGTCTTGACTTAAATAATAGTGTAAGATTTCATCAAGAATATCGGCACCAACCAATGGCAAATCTGCATTGATGAAAATCAAAATGTCATCCTTGGACCTTGACTCAAAAATTTCCAAAATGTTAGAAAGATCTTCAACAAAACCTTTACCTAAAGTATCCAAATAAAAATTATTTTTTTCACTTTCATAAAATGAATCATCAAAATTTGAAAAATCCAATTCATTTATTAAAAACTCCTTTGTATTTGGAGCATTTGGACTGACTGCAACAACTGTCTTTTCAATTAATTCTGATTCCTTAATATTATCCAAGACATAACTCATCAATGGCTTATCTTTTAAAGGATAAAGTGGCTTTTCAATATCTGACTTTAATCTTAAGCCTTTTCCACCTGCCATAACAAGAGCTATAATCATAAATACACCATAAATGAAATTTTCTAAGAACTTTAATAAAATATTTAATATAATATATTTGAAAATTAAAAGAAAAATATTAAAAAAACTTGAAAATAAATATAATAAACTAAAAAATTAAAAAAAAGAAAAATAAGGTAAATTATTTTGGAATTGTTCCTTGTTCTTGCATTCTTTTCTTAAGAATACATTTTTCTCCTTGGTTTCCACCAAGAGGGTTCTTTTGAGTTCCCATGGAATTCATACAACGAGCCATAATTGCAGAACCAAGAGCAAGTCCATCCTCTACAAATACGACATCCTTGAATTTGTCCTGAGCATATTCTAAAATGAGTTCTGGTTTCTTACCAGTGATTCCTGCTCTACCGGTAACTCCTAAAATGGAACCGTCAAGAATAAGGTCTTCTTCAAACGCCACATCAAGAACTCTGTATACAATATTTGCACTTACATGGTCCATTGTAGCAAGCAAGGTAGGAATTCCTTCATCTTCATAGATCTTAGCACCGATTTCAACTAATCCGTCAAGACCATCAGCATTTGTACCTACATCACAACCGATTAAGCAAGTACCTGCTGCCTTAGCGCCTGCAGCATCCAATGGTACAGTTCCGAATCTGTCGATTCCTTCTGGAACCTTACAGATGTTAATGAGTTCATGTGCTTCCTTAGCATATTGCTTAGCTTTTTCCTGATGCTTTTTGCCATCAGCCTTTTTAAGCAATTTAGGATCAAATATATCCAATGCAGCACCATTCTTTTGGTCAATTTGCTTTGAACCTTTAGCTAAGGAGTCTGAAATTACTCCAGCCAAACCTAAGAAGTTACCAACAGTACTTGCATAAGGCTCATCCTTATTTACAATCCTACCTGCTAAGGTGGAACCAAAGTCTAAGGATACACAAGGGTTTCTATAGTCCACTTCAGTCCATTTAGCACCTAATTTAATACCCGCAGTAACAAGTTCCCCTTCCATTTCATTAGCTACAACTTCTTTTCCTTTTGGTGGAACTACACTTACTACAGCCCCATCAAACATGACATTATCCAATAATGTGTATTTTTGAAGTCTCTTTGGAAGGTGTGCAGTAGACATAGCCGGAGCCATTTTCTTGTGGGAAATACCTGCATCAAGACAACCATCAGCAAGAGCCTTAATCAATTCTCCCACTTCCTTGGTTGTAGCGAATCCTGCAGTTACCCCAGTGGATCTCACTACAAAGTCCAAGTCATCTTCCATATCCACATGGGCTTTTTTAAGTGATTCCAAAACTGTATCCTTAATCATGTCTGCTACAGATTCTTTAGAAAGTTCTACACCCCAAACAGTTTTACCGAATACCTCTTCTCCTGCTTTAGGTTTTCTAACATCCCTTGTCATTTTAACAGTTTTGTTGATTAAATAAGATTGACTGTTATTTAAGTTTGTAGCCATAATAACACATTTGGTAGTGGTGTTTCCTAATTCTACGGAAGCAGTAACATAGTATTCATCTTGTTGAGCTGCCATAACACCTGGACCTTGAGGTCGATTACCTGCTTTTAAAATACTTAAATCCCTTGGTTGACTTTCAGCAATGATTGGCTTAGGTCCCTTATTGAAAAATTTATCTAAAAAAGACATATAAAATCCCCATATTATTCTATATAATATATACTATTTTCATTAAATAATATAAATTTTTTTAAATAATTTTGATAATTATTAAAATAGAGTGAATGAGAATTAGATCTAAAATTAAATTGAGATAAGTTAATAGAAATGTTAAAATTAGTAAAAATAAGATAATTGTAAAAATAAGTTAAAAATAGAAAAAATTTATAATTTGAAGAAGATTAGATGAAATGAATCATCTAATCTCGGACCCTTTCAAATTATAATAAGTTGTTAATTGGGTGGTCTTCTACAGGTTCGGTACCGATATCTTTTGCAGCTTCAGCAATCATAATATCTGCCATACCACAAGCAGGGAATGCGAGTCTTGCGTTTTCGATAGGTCCGAAAAGTACGAAGTCTCCACCAGCCATTTGTTGTACGATGTTAGAACCGATATCACAAACAGGCCATGCTTCTTTGTGTTCTTTTTTGTATCCTCTTAACCAGTCCCATGCGGAAGGTACGTTGTGAATACCGGAACCTACAGGGTATCCCCATTTAGCTTTTACAGCAAAGGAAGTTCTTACTGCAGGACCTGCACCTTGTCCTAAAGGAGTAACTGCTACGTCCATCCATGGTTTGGTAATTCCACATCTTTCTGCCATTTCGAGAATACCTTCGTCGATAACAGATCCACCAGTTTCCCAGATTTCGAGTTTACCTGGTACACCAGGAGTCATAGGGTTGAAACCTAAGAGAATGGATGCGTCGATGTCGGAGTTAGCTACAGCTTCGATTTCGCCAGGTTCAGCAGCCATACTTAAGGAGTTGTATACTGCTCTTTCAGCTAATCCTACTTCTTGTACGTATTCTACACCTGCAATTTTTGCAGCTGCAGCAGTTGAGTCGATAAGGAAAGGTTTGTCACAGACGTCACCTACGAATTCTAAGTATTTAACCATAGCTTCTGCAGTAGCACCGAAAGTTTGTACTACACAAGGGTTACCAGTTACGTCAGACATTTCTTCCATAGTTTTAATTCTTTCTTCAGCAGCATCTTTATCAAAGATACCTTCTTTTTCATCACTAATAATATTGTGTCCGCCATAGAAAATAGTTCCTGCTAAAACGGTAGGGTATTCTCCAGGTTGTCCTCCCATTTTTACTCCAGCAATATCAATGACGAGTTGTTCTTTATCAAATCTAAACATTTATAATCCTCCAATTTAGATTAATCCTGTCATAATAGTACTCATTGCACTTACTAAACCAAATTCAATAGATACTATTAAAATTACAAGACCTAAAATTATACCATATAAAATACCAATATCTCTACCGTTTTGTTGACCTAGACGTTGGAAGTATTCCCCAACAGCAAATTCTACTTTTTCTTCAGCTTCATCTAATTTTTGAGTTGCAGCTGACATATCGTCGGTAGATACAATAATTTGAGGTACTGATTGTTCTTCAGACATTTTTTAACACCTCTATAATCCACATAATTTAGCTAAGTATGGAATAACAACAGCTAAACAAAGAGCAATTCCAATACCGATAGCTATTCCAGAAAATCTGGTGCTGATTACGCCAGCGAATAATCTTCCTTCTCTGCCTAAGAGCTTAGCACGGTATTCTACATCACTAGAAGCATTTTTAATACCACGAGTATTTGGTTTGTTTGAAAATTTAACCATCTTTAAAACCTCCAGTTTATACACCTACTAATGGTGCCATTAATAATAAGAAACCGATTACTAAAGTAAATACTAATCCAATCATAATACCTTGGACTTTACCTGAATAGTTACCTGCCATATTTCTTTGTACAGCACCAACTAATTTAATTTGAGTATCAATATTTCTTATTCTTGCTTCAAGTAATGCAGTTTCTGGGGAAATAGGACGAATCTCTTCACCATCGTCTTCATCGTCATCTCCTTCAGATACTTCAATAACCATAGCATCTTCTTCAAAAGCACCAGGATCTTTCTCGATACATTCTTTTACTTTTGCAGTGATTGCTCCACCATCTTCGTTGTCAATCATGTCAACGAGCTCTAATTGTTGTTGGAACCTTTCTACACCTTCCATAGGTATGTTTTCTACGAAAGGAATAGCACCAGTAGCTCCAGTAATTTTTTTCTTTTCAGGGTCGCAACCATTTTCGTGTAATGCTTTGAAACTTTGACCAGTAATGTGACCTTGTACTTCTGCACCACATAAGATTAAGAATCTGATGTTTGGGTTTGAAATTATGTTTGCTACAACTTTTTCAATACCTAAGTTTTCAGTTTTACAAGGACCAGCAATTGCTGCTCCAGCAGCAGCTGGGATATCTTCATTGTGAGAAGCTAAAGTAGTTACAGCAACAGGGCTTTCTGGGTCTCCTACAATGTAGTCTCCACTTACAACAGGCCAATTATCAGCAGTAGGTTTTTTGTCAGCCATCTATAAAACCCCCATAGCTATTAATAAAGGCATAGCTGCCATAATAAGGAACATTCCTAAGACAAATCCATATACCATGTTGGTTAATTTACCTGCAATGACAAAGTTGCCTTCTCTTCCTGGGAAGGAACCTAATGGAGCAGAGTTAGGATCTAAGGAATTCATTAATTCATCAGCAGCTGCTTCGACTTTTGCGATTTCTCCGTTTATTTCATCCATAGATAAAATAATTAAATCTCCACCACCAGCTCCGAGAATACCAGATTCTGGGTCAAGATTTAAACTTAATTCAGGAATAAATTGTACTAAAGGTAATACCATCTATAACAACCTCCTTATTCCTCAACTTTTGGCCATAAACCAGCCCATTTAACAGATGCAGCTGCTTCATATGAAGCGTTAACAAACATCTTAAATGAGATGTACCAACCGATAAGTCCGACAATTAAAATTGCAAACCATGCGTATCCTCCAGCGGAAATAGCAAGAATACCAGTAATGATCATAGTTAAGAATGCAGTGGAAGCACCACATTTAAGAGTTCTTACTTGGTCTTCGTTTGGTCCTAAACATGCGTTGAATGGGTGTTGGATAGCCATAGTACATAATATGTAAAAGATAGCAATAAATCCAGGAGCAACTACAGCAGATAAGAGTAAGTCAATTGAGTATCCGCCAGCAATAGCAGCTGAGAATCCTAAAACGGATAAAGCTGCAGCACCTGCAATTTCTGCAGTGCATCTTTCCATAACAGGAATTTTCATACCAACAATTTTTTTAGCTACAATAGCAACTAATAATCCAATAAGCATTGCAAAGATTAATGCAAGAATAGGTCCAGCAATTTCTAATCCAGTTAAATTGAAAGCTGCGATAATACCTACACCAGCTAATGCACCGATTACACCAATACCTAAAGACATGTAACCGATAGAAGGTACACCAGTACCTAAACCATAACTTGCTACACTACGGATTGCAATTACACCCCAAAGGATTGCACAAACTGCACCAAGACAGCTTAATACAGGTCCAATAACAGGGTTAATACCAGATAAGTATATACCGAGTAATCCACCGATAATACCAATAGCTAACATTACATTAGCATCTACAGCACCTTCTGCAGGTGCTCCACTTCCTCCAGCAGACATCTTAAATACCTCCAATCATTAAAACCATGAAGATTGCAGCTACAAGAGATACAATAGCACAAGCTAAAATTCCAGTAGGGAGTCTTTTGAATTTAGGGTCTACAAATCCTTCAATAGTACCTCCAATGTTATAGGAAGCAGTTACGGAGTTGATGAAGAACATACCTACGGATAAGATAGCAGCTAATCCTGCAATAACAGTAGCGTCAAATCCAGTCATGTTAGCGGTTGCGAATTCGTTAATAGCCCAGTAGACTAATCCACCACCAGCACCACCAAGTAAACCACCGATGATACCACTAATGAAACATACGGTAGGAATACCGTGTCCTTCGGTACCAGGAGTTTTATATTTTTCTTGGTTCCATTTGGTGATTGGGTCAACTGCAGCTTTACCGGATGCTGGTACTACACCAACACCATAAATATAAATAAAGTTACCAATAAGCATGGTGATACCCATCATTAACATGGAACCGACTGCACCTGCTAAGATAATCAACCATACTGGTTGTCCTGTCATAGAAGCTGCGGTAATGAGTCCAGTTAAACCTGCACCAGCTGCTAACATTGCGGTACCAGTTCCTACACCGGTAGCGGTAGCCATAGCTGCAGGAGCACCACCTACAGGAATGAAGTGTACACCTCCTCCCATAATAATACCTGCAATTACAACACATATAATAAATATAATAAGATTCATAATGTAACCTCCTTATTCCTCATATGGTCCGAATTTTTCTCTTGCAGACTTTTCAAGGAAGTAGTTACCAGCGATTAATAAGATAACGATGATAAGTCCTACAACTTGTCCTCCAATAGCTCCGAATACAACAGTAATCCAGAAACTAATGAAAACAATAAGTCCGAAACAGAAACCGGTTAAAGGTCCACCATATTTAGCACAGAAGTTACCTACATCGATAGAGTTTTTAGCACCGAGAGGAGCTTTGGTTACGATATCCCCTTGAATAGCTACAGGAGTACCTCCACCGTAATCGAATTTTTGGTATTCGCTTTCTGCACCGTAATGTACATCCCCTGTGGATGAACCGATTGCACCAATAGTAATTCCCCATAGTACAGCGAGTAATGGTAATGGGAATGGGTGTCCAAGACCGCTTAATGGAAGAGTCATTAAGTAAGCGATTCCTACAATACCGAAACTAGCTATAAAACCATGAGCTGCGATAGGGCCTAAGGATTGGGTTAATACATCCATAAATAATGGTTGTTCAAATTGAGATTGACCAACAATCCTTCCCATGTGTGATGTGACTGTATAAATTGCGTGAACAAATGCAGCAACAGTAGAACCCATTGCAATTGCGACTATTGGTAAAATACCCATACCCATTGCAAGAGCTGCGATACCACCAGCGATACCACACCAGCATCCATATGCTACTGGTTCACCAGAAGCTGCCTTATTGATCATACGGTGTAAATGTCCCATTTGTGGAGCAAGTTGAACTTGTGAGTTAGGGTTACTTTGTGAACCGATGTCAGACTCTAAGTCCTCTGCAGCACCAGCAATGGTTGCTGCTGCACCCATTAATGCGACTACACCTAATGTAATAGGGTCCATATTTTCTTTTCCTCCTTAAATTTTATTAAATTTAATTATTTAATAAACTATTACGTGATTAATTTTCCTATTAACCACATTTAGACATATTCTGCTCAAATATAAAACCATAAAGACATAAAATAAAAATGGACTAAATAATGGACTAAAGCAAAATTTAGACCATTTTAGAACATCTGAATGATTTTATACTTTATGATTATACCTCATAACTTAAACAAAGATTTTATAAATCAAATAAGCCAAGGCAAACCACTTAGCTTTTAATCTAGCTAGATTAAATCCTTAAAGTGTTAAGAATGAAATATTTGATGAATAAATCTAAAAATCTTAATAATTAAACCTGAATAATTAAAAAGATAAACCAAGAATTTTTTCAAGTTTACTTAAATTAAAATAAACTTAAAATTAATTATTTTAGAGACTTTAAACTCTCTATATTCTATAATTTATTTAAAACACTATATATAAGCTTTACTAAAAAATCTCAAATTTTATCAATTATTTTTAGCATTACCTTAATTTTAAAGCGATTTATCAAAATCAATTGAAATTAAATCCATTTAAATTAAGTTAAAATCTTATATTGGCACTAATTTTTTAAAATTTTTCTTATAAAATGCATTTTATTATTTTCAAAATAAATTGAAAAAAAATCCATTCTACTTTATACAAACAAATATCATATTGAAAAAAATAAATAAGGTAAAATCTATTAGGATATAAAATCCTATAGATTAAAAACCTTATTTATATATTCCCGTTTACACCAAACTTATTTTGCTGGAATGATGATAGATCTTTCACCTGCAGGTTCGAATTCTCTTAAAGCACCTTTAGCAAATTCTGCTCTGACTTTAGTGAAGTCGAATGGCAAGTTTTTGTCAGCGAATGCAATCTTAATGAGAGGGTTGACTGCAAATGCGTCTCCACGAGCACTGTGAGGTGCTTGTGCGATACCTGCATATTCACCTTGGTGACCTACGTTCATTGCATAGTTAGGGTAGTTAGGACCTCTTAATTCAAGTGGTAAACCTTCGTCGTTTCTGATAGCGAATACGTTAGCTGCACCACATTGATCTTGTAAGTCGTAACCGTAGAAACCTAATCTGGAATGTTGTTCTTTGTGTAAGTATTGTGCTAAGTACCATGCAGATAAACCGGTTTGTGCGTTTCCAGTTGCGAATGCAGTGGAAATACCTGCAGCTGCAGATACAACAGCAGCTCTTTGAGAACCACCGAAGTGGGTTTCAAGTAAAGCTGGGTATTCTTCGTATTGTTCTAAGGAGTAGAATGCTACTTCAGAACCTACGTCAAGAACAGTGTCCATGTTGTTAGGTGCGGAACATAAGTCTCCGTATTTGTCTTCTACGTAATCTTTACCGTAGTAAGAGAAGTCGTCTAATACGTTATCGGTGTATGCTGCGGTAGCATATTGAGTAAATCCTACACCACCAGACATGTAAGATCCTAACCAAATTTGGTCGTATAAAGCAGCACCTAAAGCTACTACTTCTAATGCGGATTCTACAGGGTCGTCGGTTACTCTGGTTGCTTGACAGATATCTGCCATAAATCCGAATGGTACACCACCGAGTTCGTTACCTGCTCTTGCTCTTCTGATTGGTAAGTAAGTACCCATACCAATTACTTCTGCGTGTTTGGATGCATATGCGAAGTCACCAGTAGCACCTTCACCTGCACATTGTCCGTATGCGGAAATCATGGACATACCAATTTGCATAGCAGACCATCTGGAAGTGGTACCACCATCACAAACTCTACCTACAACAGATGGAACTCTTACAATTTGCCAAATAGCATTTCCTACTTCAGCTTTTAAAGCTTCAGCTTGTTCTTCTGGGAACTCTTTGTTAATGTCTAATACAAATGCAGGGTCAATTTCTGCTGCTAAGTCGTCGTCTCCAGTAAATACTTTTACGTAGGAGTCGTCTACTAATAATGGGTTGGTTTCTACCATGTGTTCTTGTACTACAGCTGCACCAGGCATAGCGTGGTTTACAACTTCTAAGTAGTTGGTAATGGTTTCAGGAGTTACTTCCATACCTAATCTCTTTTCGAGTACGTTGTGAGCAGTGTTTAAACCTACGATTACAGTTTTTCTGATATCGTCCCAAGCTTGTTGGATTGCTGCGTTGTTGATAAAGTGTAAGTCGTCCCCTTCTACGAAAGTGTCAGTACCAGATAATTGGTAGGACATTAAAGCTCTTTGACCGAGTGGGTTACCAATGTCAGGGTTGTACATTGGGATTCCTCTTGCTTCAGCAATAGCTTTACCTTCGTTTACAAATTCAGTTTTTCTTTCAGATTGAGTCCAACCGCCCATATTATAGAAGGTAGTAGTTTTTTCTTCTGGAGCTTCTTTGAACTTTTTAGTCATTGCATCTAAGAATTTTTTATCAGCCATTTTAATAAACCTCCTTAATATTCTGGGTTGTAACCAAATTGAGATCTGGTGACGTGTATTTGTCTTAAGACAGTTACAGCGTCTTCATCATCTTTGTAAGCTTCACCATCACATCTGTAGATTGTGGTTTTAGCTCTTAAGGTTTCTTCATCTAATGGTTCACCTAATACTACAGGTTCATCTAATTCGTGACCAATTTGGTCTTTTACCATTTCTACGTTACCGGTTTCTTTGTTGAGTACTTGTCTTCTTAACATGTCGAACATTAAACCGTTTTCATCGAGTCTTAAAGAGTGACCGTGTACACCAGAACCTCTGATTCCAGTTCTTGCGGTATCGAAGTATTCGTTTTCTAAGATTTCTTTGGAAATTCTTTCTAAGTCTCTTTCACGAGCTTCGATAATTTGTCTACCGGATAAAGTACCGGTATCGATTCCTCTGTATCTGTATACATAGGATCTTGCTCTTAAGAATGGTTGAGCTGGAGCAAAGTACATGGAGTCTACAAATTGGATGTATCTTACTCTGTCCCCTGCTTTTGCACCGTCAATAGGTTCTACAATTTCTCTAATAATGTCATCAGGTTCATCGAGTTCGTCAAGAGGTGGGTGTACGGATTTGTATTCTTCACCTGGAGCTCTGTGACCTAATAATTTTACTACATCTTCATCAGATATTTCTCTTAAAACTTCTAACTCAACATCTGGGTTAGTGAATTTTCTTCTGTTTTCAGCTACCTGAGAAGTTCCTGGATAATATTGTGCCATAATTATGCATCTCCTAATGTTAATCTAACTTTTCTAATAATCTCATCTAATTTTTCTTGAGACACTGTTTGTCCCCTAATAACCCCTGATACTATGTTCATGATTTTACCTTCTGTTTTTACCTCTTCAGGCATGACCTTTGCGGTTTTGACACCGATTTTTGCAAAATCTTCAAAGTCTACAGGATATTCACAAATAATAACACAAGGTTTGTTAACGTTACGCAAGATTAATCTTGCCTTGTATGTAATATGATTTCTTACTCCACCTAAGTGAACCACAATAACCTTAAACTTTTGCATTTGTTCAACTTCCTTATCAGTTAAACCAAAAGCATTACCTGCACCGCCTGCAGGAGCGTCATGTGGAACACCACTACCTGCATCCAATATCATGGTACTGGTTAATAGGTTAGCTTCACGTAAACCAAAGGTGATTTCACAAACAGGTTTTGTAATGTGTCTACGACCTGGAGACATAGCAACTGCCAAAACATCACTTCCACATTCTGCGAAAGTTCCTCTTTGAGCAATTCCTCCTCCTTCACCAAGACCTCTTGTTTCCCTACAGTCTACAAGATGTGTGCATCTTCCAATCATATTATCATAAACCTATATATATTAAGATATTTTTATTCCAATGTATCCCTTTTTAGAATAGCGACATGATCTTTAAATTTAGAACGGGTATCTGCGATACCGACCAATTCATCGGGAATTTCTGTATTTTCACCATATTTCAATCCATCAGTAACAGTTCTTTGTTTTCTGATGTATTGGGATTTGCTAGTGTTGATATCATATCCAGTGTCAATATGTTCATCACATATCGCTCTGATTTCTTCAATACCAGATTCATCATATAACTCTACAAAAATTCTACCAGTCTTAACTTTCAATTCAACTTCCTCACCCTTTACCACAATGACTCTGCGATCGCCATATATACGGTCAATCTCATCTTGTGGAGGTAGTCTTGGTCCTTGAATAACAGTTCTTATAACTGAGTCTAAAGATTCGATATCATTCAATACTTTTTCAGTTGTGTCTGTTCCTAAAATTCTGTGTGGAAAAATTTCAATATCCATTATTTAACCTCAATATTTAAATCAAGCGATTTAAATAATTTTTTGTGAATTTTAAATTAGATTTTAATTAACAAAAATTAATTCGATAATTAGATGTCACCTTTAATCTCAGCAGCTGCTAAAGCAACATATTTGAGTGGTTCTCTGAATTCGTCAATCTCACTGTATACTTCTTTAATTAATCCAGAAGTTGCTTCTGGAGAGAAGAGTTGGGTACCAGCATCTAATGCCATACCTGCAGCTACACAAGGGATAGTAAATCCTTTACTGTGTCTGGTTACTACGTGGTTACCGTTGAATAAACCAGGACCTCCTCCACCATAGATAGAGTGAGAGAAGAAAGAGAATCCTACAGCTACCCCTTCAGCTCTACCGAAGTCAATACCAGGTAAACCGGTAGCGAATTCGATGTTGTCGTTGAAGTAAAGAATAGTTGATGGAATACCTTGAGCAGCTCTTGCTGCACCGACGTTAACCATAATAGCAGCAGTACATCCAGCAGCAGCATATGCGTTCCATTTAGCTGCGTCACTAGTTGCGTACATGTTGTATCCAGTTAATTCTTTTTCTACAGCGATTACACCATCTGCTTCAGCTTTAGCAATAGTGTCTTGTACGATAGAACCTACAGTTCCTTCTTTTGCGTTGTCTTGTACGAGACCTAATACCATGTTGTCAGCGTTTAAACCTTGGTAAGCTAAACCTAATAAGTGCATTCTTTCGAAAGCACCTACTGCGTCACCCATTTCAAACATAGCAGTTTGTTCGAAAATACTTGCGAGTGCAGTTGATTGTAAAGTGTTCTTTAAGGTAGCAGCTACGAAGTCGTTTGCTTTAATGTTTCTTAAGGAGTAACCTGGACCTTCTAATTTTTGTGGTACGTCTAACATGGTTTTTAAGTTAGCACCCATGTATTCTACAGATTGTGGGTATCTTCCTAAGATAGCAGCTTTTACCATGTTTGCGTCGTACATGTTTACGTCAAACTCTTTGATAATAGCTTGAGTTAATGCAGTTGCGGTAGCTAAGGTTGCTACGGAGTATTCTGCGGAAGAGTCTAATCTGATAGTTGGAATTTGGACTAAAATCCTTTTTCCACCAGAGAGTACTTCACATTTAGTATCATCGTCTTCAGTTACTTGAAGCATGTCTTTTACAGCAGCAGCAATGGAGTCAGCTTGAGCTACGATGTCAAGATCCATTTCTCTACCTAAGATTTTAGATTTTGCTCCACCGACGGAAGCAGTTTTTAAAGATTTTTCGATTCCTTCTAAGTTTACAGCTACAGTTCTTTTAACACCGCTAATAATGTTCTTAATAGCAGGGTTACGTAACGGACTTAGAGCTTCGATTGGTACATCAGCTTCGACTAATGAACCTCTGTCGTCGTATAAATCGACTTTATCATCAAACTTTGCCAATTTTTTCCCTCCTAAATAAATAGAGTTAATATACCACCCAAAATAACTAATTTTTAGTTATGTTGAGTAAGCTATCCAGCAAAATTTTTGCAATAGCCAGCTATTTGGTATACAGATATTAGTTTATTTAAAATATAATATAAACATTCGTTTAAGAATTAAATAGAAAACTTTATAAGTAATAAGATTTTTTAATTTTTTTATTATATATTAGCTCAATAGTAATACTTTTTTAAATTGATTAAAATGGAGCAAATAATATAAAATAACATACATTCAATTAAATTTAAAAAATAAATGTAATTTTTTTCTTAAATCTAAAATAGAATTGAATAAAGCGTTTTAATTGAAAATAAATAAAAAAATTAAAAATCGTGTTAAATTAAAATATTACATAAATTAGCCAAAAGTAATACTATTAGTAATACTAAAAACATTCTATTTTTTTTAAAAAATATCAAAAAATTAAACAAATGAAAAATTAATCAATACTTGAAAAAGTAGTGTAAAAAATAGTGAAAAAAATAGTGTAAAAAATAGTGAAAAAAATAGTTTAAAAAATAGTTTAAGAATATATAAAATTTATATTATTTATTGTGATTAATATATTCTCATTTTTCAATTATTTTTATTTTCAAAAATGCAATAATGAATAATAAATATAAATAATAAAAAATTTAAAAATATTAAAAATTAAAAAGCCCTTTTCATTCCAAAGAAATTGATAGCCTGAATAAGATCAATGAAAGAACCAAGCTCATGTTCAATAACGTCCTCTTCACTCATGCCACTGCTTAATTCACCATCAACACTTAAAGTGTCAGGACCATATCCAACAAGACGGCTTTTTCCATCCTGACTTAATATTCTTTCTGCATCCAATTGATGGATAAATGCTCTTCCTGGAAGAATGACTGCATCCTTAATGTCATCTAAATCCAACACTTCAAGGTCCTGTTTAGTCATCAAACATGCAATGTCCTTCTTGGTAGCTACAACATTGACATTATCTGGAGCTATTTTATTAAAAATTTTCTTCAAGAAAGGAGCTGCAATCTTAGATGTTAAAAGTGTAGCTTCGCCAGTAACTTTAGGCAATATTCCTAAAAATTCCTCATACTCATCTTTTGCTAAAATGAATGGCGCTCCAATAGTTGGATCTGATAAAGGAGTTCCTGTAACCCTCAGATTGTATTCACTGTTTATTTGCTTTACAAGCTCTTCGAATTCAAGAGGTTCATGAGGAGTTATTCCTTCAACAACAGGTTCATTTCCTAAAATCAACCCTTGGTCATAACTATTTGCAAAACGCATCATCATCAATGCCTTTGCACCCCACTCTTCCAATTTTTCACAAGTGTTTTGAAGCACTGCACCATCATTTACCCCCGGAATGATAACTGCTGCCGCATGCAAGTCAGCACCTTCAGCAAAAAGCTGAGCAGCCTTAAGAGATTCCTCTGGACTTGGATCCAACATCCATTCCTTTCTGAGTTTTGGGTCTGCAGCAAAAATAGTGTAAGTTACCTCATTCACACCTTGATTTAGGAATTGGGTAGCTATATCCCCATCATCAATCCCCTTTCCACTTGTATAACCTAAGTGAATAGGCAATTGCCATTGGTATAAACCGGCTATCAACTCTTCAAGTTGAGGATAGCAACTGACGTCTCCACCACCACTGATATTGACTTTAAGATCAGCATCTCTTACAGGATTCATCATAAGAGCCATTTGAACTTCACTAAGTACGGAAAATGGCTGTTGAAATGGTTTTCCTGCTTCTTGAACTCCTTCCAAACATCTTGGACAGCCAACTTTATTAGGTGGACAATGTTGGCATCCGAGAGCTTCTGTCAAAGGTTTCACTTTTCTAAAGTAGCAAAACTTACAAAAGCCTCTACAATCTTTTCCAGGAGTTCCACCAAGGTCTGCTATAACTTGCATAATCTTTCCTTCCGCTTATCTAAATCAATATACTGCATTATAAAATAAAAGTCTTTTTAATATTTAAGGACTTTAAGAATTCATTAGATTCTAAAAAAGTATACTATAAAATTATATTAAAAAACTAATATTAATACTTTGTTTATAGTGAGTTTAAAATAAAATAAAATAAAGTTTAAAAAAATAATTTTAAGAAAATAAATAATTTTAGAAATAGAATGAAGAAAGTTAAAAATCAAAAAACTAAAAAAAACTAAAAAAAACTAAAAAATAATTAAAAAACTAAAAAACTAAAAAAATAAAAAAGAATGGAAAAGAATTAAAAAATAGAAAATATAACTAATCCACTAAGGAACTTTCAGTTAAAAGTTCTACGAGAATGTAATCATAGAAATGAGATTTTGTAATATCTGCAATGTCTTTTAGTTTTTGGTCTCCAATGACTACATTTTCAATTTCCTCATGATATTTGTCATAATCCAATTTTACTCTAAGACCGCAGAGTTGACTTGTTACCGGAGTTGGGGAAATGACTTCCTTAATAGCTGGGACTTGAGTTTCAATCTCACTCTTGACTAAAATTGAAGGTGCAATTGGAGGGTCTTGAGCAAGCTCTTTTTTACGTTTTTCCAAAAGGTCTTCAACGGTTTCAACCAATTTTTTCAAAGCCCTTATGTTTTCCCCTCTTTTTAATCTACGTGGAATTCTGCCTAATCCTGGAACATATGCATCTACACCAGGCAATTCTTCCAAGTCAATTTCAGGTGCACCGGTGACAATCACTGGAATGTCAATGTCATTGTAAAGATAAGCCTTATCGATAATGCATTGCTTGAAGCTTCCTAATGCGAAAATAGCTATGTCATGCTCCTCAATCAATGCCTTTTCAGTTTCACTGATTCCTGCAGTTCCTTTACCATGACCACGAGCCAAACCGACCATATTGTCTTTAGCACCATAACGTCTAAGGTATTCGGAGATGTCACATGCAGCATGAGGAAGGTGATGTCTTGCAAGGGTTGGGGAAACAATAGCTATTTCAGAACCAGCCATAGGTGCAACAGAGAGCTCACCTAAAAGCTCTTTAGCCTTTTCCTTAATAATATCCACATCATCAATAGGAACTGCCATATTCAATACAAGTTCCATTTGCAATATATTGGATTGAAGAACAAAACCTCCTAAATCCTCAATTAATTCTTTCAATTCTTCGCTTTTGTGAATTCCACCAGTGAATGTTAAGGTTTCATACATATAATCATCACCTTATAAAAATCATAAATTATTATAAAATCAATTTTATTCAATAAAATATCTTATTTTAATATATTTTTTAAGTCTATTATATAATTTATTATTTTTACTTTTTAAACTGATGAAAAAATAAAATTTTAAATAAGATTTGGAAGTTCAAAATAACTTGATAATTGAATAAACTTGATTATGGAAATAATAAAAATATGAAAATTATAGAAAAAATTTGAAAAAGCAAAAATAAAATATATTATTTTTTATATCATTAGAAATATATTAAAAATTATATTATGATAATTTTTTATTAATCGAATTTTATCAAAAAGGTGTTATCATGTATGCAGAAAATAATATCTTAGTTGGAGCTAATGAAAATACAGAAGTTTATTTGTTATCCAAATTAGCTAATCGTCATGGATTAATAGCTGGTGCAACTGGTACCGGAAAAACAGTCACTTTAAAAACACTTGCAGAAGCTTTCAGTGATATGGGAGTTCCAGTATTTTTAGCAGATATGAAAGGGGATGTTTCAGGTCTTGCAAAGGTAGGTGAACCAAATGCAAAAGTAACTGAAAGAATGGAAAAGTACAGCCTTGCTGATAAGGGATTTGTCTTCAAGTCATACCCTGTAGAATTCTGGGACTTATACGGTGAGAAAGGATTGCCTATTAGAGTTACAATCTCTGAAATGGGCCCTCAATTGCTTTCAAAAATATTGAACTTGTCTGAAGCTCAAGAAGGGGTTTTGAACATCGTATTCCGTGTTGCAGATGATGAAAACCTTCTTTTGATTGATCTGAAAGATTTGAAATCAATGATTAATCATGTAAGTGATAATGCTGAACTTTATGAAAGCCAATACGGTGCAGTTGCCAAGAAATCAGCAACCACTCTACTCAGATCCATACTTACCCTTGAAGACCAAGGAGGAGACCTGTTCTTCGGAGAGCCTGCATTGGAACTCAGTGACTTCATGCAATGCAATGATGAAGGAAAAGGTATGATCAACGTATTGGATTCTGTAAAACTGTCTACAGCACCTGAATTATACTCAACATTCTTATTATGGATGATATCCGAACTTTATGAAACAATGCCTGAAGTAGGTGACTTGGACAAACCTAAATTCGTTTTCTTCTTCGATGAGGCTCACCTATTGTTTGATGACATGTCCCCTGCATTCCAGAAAAAGGTTGAGCAGATTATAAGATTGATTCGTTCAAAAGGAATCGGAGTATACTTCATTACACAAAGTCCATCCGATATTCCGGACACTGTCCTTTCACAGCTTGGTAACAGAGTGCAACATGCACTTCATGCATACACCCCAAAGGAGCAGAAGGCTGTAAAGACTGCTGCTGAAACCTTCAGGCCAAACCCTGAATTCGATACAACAGAAGTCATTTCCACTTTAGGAACTGGAGAGGCATTGGTCTCTGTTCTTGAAGAAAAAGGAGCCCCAAGTATTGTGCAACAAGTTGACATCTTGCCTCCTCAAAGTTTCATTGGAGCAATTGAAGACAATTACAGAGCAGAATTAATGAGTATCTCATCCCTTAGAGACAAATACAGAAATGCCGTTGATAGGGAATCTGCTTATGAGATGCTATTGAATAAGATTGACAACAATCCAAATGTTCAATCTGAAATTCCTCAAGATGCACCTATTAGAGAAATTCCTAATCAAGCAGAACAGGCTCCAGCACAACAAGCCCCGGCCCAACAGGCACCTGCTGAGCAGCAAGCTCCAGCACAACAAGCACCAGAGCAACCTAAACAAAAAGGATTGCTTGAAGATGTTATTGGCATAGCTGTTGGAACAGCAGTGGATCAAATGACAAAACAAACCACTAAATCCAAGAGAAAGACTACAAGAAAGACAACTGTTGAAAAGGCAACTACAACTGTTGTAAACACTGCTGCAAGGGAAGTAACAAAAGGAATTATTAGAGGATTATTTGGAAATATGAAATAATTTTCAATTATTTCTCTTTTTTATTTTTAATTAAAATTTTCAATTAAAATTTTTATTTTTTACTTATTACATATTTTTTTACATTTAAATTTATAAAAATTAAAATAAATTTATTAAAACTTTTAAAGAATCATATTATTTTTAGATTTAAATTTGGTGACACTATGGTTGAATTAAACAGAGAAGAATTGTATCAAGACTTAGAAGAAATGGAAAATGACTTAAGACTCTACCCTATTGAAGAAGGATTGGAAGATGAAATAATTGACTACATAAATGGAAAAGAGTTAAGTGAAAACGAGAAATGGGATTTGGAAAATAGGCTTGAAGATTTCTTCTACGGTGCAAAACTCAAATGCAGAAAGCCTACATACTACTTTACAGATGGATTTGAATTTTATGTTACAGAAATCTATATAGACTTTAGAATCCTGGAACATGTTAGAAAATCATTCCCGAAATTCAATCAACTTTCAGTTTCATCTGAGATTGAACAAGGATTTTCTTGCCTTTCCGTTAAATTAACTTTATGAAAATAAAAAAATTAAATAAAGAATAGAATAAAAAATAAAGAAAAAATAGCTATTTATAATAAACATCTATTTTTTTATGAGGAACTGTTCTTCTGTATTTTACTCTAGGATAACCTATTATGAATGCAGAATACATATGCTTATCAGAGTCTATTTCTGGGAAGAACTCCATTAATCTTTCATGATCCAATTCATCTGACTTAAGAGTGAATAATGAATAGAATCCGCCAAGACCCATTGAATAAGCCAATAGCTCAAGTCTTGTATTTGCAATAAGTGCATTTGCCTGACTTTTGGAAAAGGACAAAATCATCTGTGTTCCTTCCCAAAGAAGGGGATGATTCTTATAATCTCCTTCACCTCTAAGATACTCACCAAATTGCTTTATTCTGAAGAATTCATCTTCTTCCACTTTGATTATATCATAAACCAAATGCATGAAATCATCTAACTTTTCATCAAGAACAACGAATTCAACATCCTGAGCATTTTGTGCACTTGGACTGTAATAGGCCGCTTCAAATAGCTTATCAAAAGTTTCCTTATCCACTTTTTTCTTCTTGAACCAGCGAATGCTTCTGCGCTGTTTTAGGAATTGCAATAAATCTTCAGAACTGATTGGAATTTCACGAGGATTATAATCTTCAACACGGTCTTTTTGATATTCATATGCCTTTAAGGATATGCTGCCTGTTGGACAAATAGCTAAACAATGCCCACAGTCAAAGCAATCGCCATTATCAATCTCAACCGCTTTCTTATCAATGATTTGAATATTATCCCTAATGCATACGGTTTCGCATAATTTACATCCAGTGCAAGTTTCTGTATTGATATCAAGTTTCATCTAATCACTAAATTATATTTTATATGCACAATATTAAAAACTTTATCGATTTAAGTTTTTAAAAAAAAGGATCTTATCAAAATATGATTTAAATAAACATTAAAAAAGAGAAAAAATGATTACTAAATAAAAAATTAAGATTAAAATTTAATAAATAATTAAAATAAAATAAAAAAAGTAAAAAGAATTATAATAATTCTTTTACAGCAGCTTTAACATCATCTAAACTTTCAGTTGGCTCGAATCTTCTAACAACGTTTCCTTCTCTGTCAACTAAAAATTTAGTGAAGTTCCATTTGATGTCATCATTGTCCTTATAATGTCTATCCATTACCTTAAGGACCATTTTCAATTTTCTAGCTCCTTCACCAGTGATGTCTTTGAATGGCTGTTCTTGCTTTAAGAAAGCATATAATGGCTCTTCGTTTTCACCATTTACTTCAATCTTTTCAAAGATTGGGTAAGGAACCAAATATTCACTGCGGCAAGTTGCTGCAATTTCCTCTCCAGTACCTGGAGCTTGATTACCGAATTGGTTGCATGGGAAATCTAAAATGATGAATCCTTCATCCTTGAATTCATTGAAGATCTCATTCAATTCAGTGTATTGTGGAGTGAAACCACATTTGGTAGCAGAGTTGACAATTAACAATACTTTTCCTTCATATTCGCTTAATGAAACCATGTTTCCAGAAGTGTCTTTTACCTCAAAATCATAAATTGACATAATATCACCTATTTACATTTATATTAATAATTAAGTGAACAAAAATCTGTTATATAATAAAGTATTTTTAAACAATTTAAATCTTTCTATTTTGTAAAATAAATAATTTAATAAGTTAATAATTAAATTAGTTAACAATATAAGGTTAAAATATTTAAAAAACTAAATTTATTGATTTATTCTATAAATGAAGCTAACTCTTCTTTAAATTCATCATGTTTTACTTGTTTTGTTACAAGAGTTAATGTCTTTAAAGGAGCTTTGCCCACATATTTTTCCATTTCTGCAATAGCACCTTCAAAACCGCTTCCTCCTGCAGTTACAAAGAATTTGACATCATTGAATTTTCCTTCATTTTGCTTGATGTAGGAAATCATAGGGTTTGCAGCTTTTCCAGCCCATACAGGAACTCCTAAATAGACCAAATCATAGTTTGACACGTCAAATTCCAAAGGTTCCAAGTCAATGATCTTTTCAGATATTGCATCCTTTCCACCACGTGCAAAACCAATTTTACCATCATATTTCACTTTAGAAACGATTTCTTCAATATCTGCACCAGTTTCGGATGCAATAGCTTCTGCTAATTTTTTTGTAACTTCTGTTCTTGAATAATAAGCAACTAAAATACTCATAATTTCACCATAATTGTCTTTTTATTAATTTTCTAATACTAATATAAAAGTCATATAATAAAAGTGTTTAGTTTCCTAAGTTAATGAATAATTAGAATAATTTATTAATTTCAAAAATAGAAATAAAAGTAAGAAATAAATTGATTATATAAAATTTTTAGGAGAATGAAAAATGTTATTTATTTACTACCCAAGATGCAGCACATGCCAAAAGGCTAAGAAATGGTTAGATGAAAATGGATTCGAATATGATGAACAGCATATTGTTGAGGACAATCCAGATTACGATCAATTGAAGGCATTATATGAGAAAAGCGGACTACCTCTCAAGAGGTTCTTCAACACAAGCGGTAAAATTTACAGAGAGATGCAATTAAAAGACAAGTTGCCTGAAATGAGTGAAGAAGAACAATTGAAGATTTTATCTACTGAAGGCATGCTTGTAAAACGTCCAATAATTGAGACTGAAGATATAGTGCTTACTGGTTTTAGACAAAAAGAGTGGGAAGAGAAATTAAAATAAATTAATTTTCTCTACTTTTTTATTTTTAATACTTTCAAAAAAAAAAAAATTAATTAATTAATTACTATTTTTAGAATTCATAAATTATTTTCTTTTTTAAATTTTTCAATCCCTATTTTTAATGCATTTAAACCTTCAAGCAATAAGTCTTTTGGACATGCAATATTCATTCTCAAGAAATTATCTCCATTTTGTCCAAATTGGATTCCTGGAGATAAGAATAAACTTACATTTTCTCTTAAAAACTCAGATAAAGAAGTGGAAAATTCACAACCTTCAAAATTTTCTCCCCTTAGCTTACTGCAATCCAGCCATAAAAGGTATGTTGCATTTGCCGGAACCAATTTTATTTCAGGAATTTCACTTTTTAGGAACTCATCAACAATCATTTTATTTTCAAATAGGACTTCTCTCAATTCATTTAACCAATCTTCACTTTTGTATGCTGCAATTGTGGCATCAATTGAAAAAATGTTAGGGTGATTGAAGCAATCAACTGACAATTGCTTTTCTAAAACTTCATAAAGTTCCTTGTTACGAGTGAAGACTGCAGAACTTTGAAGACCTGCAATGTTAAAGGTCTTGCTTGGGGAAATGCATGTAATGCTGTTATTTGATAACTCATGATCTAAAGATGCAAACGGAACATATTTCAAATCAGGATCAGTCAAATCACAATGAATTTCATCAGATACAACAATGACATCATATTTGTTTGCTAAAACAGCTATCTTTTCAAGGGTTTTCTCATCCCATATTCTTCCGATTGGATTATGAGGATTGCATAAAATCATCAATTTAGTCTTTGGATTTTTGAATTTCTCTTCCAAATCATCAAAATCAATGGAGTATGCAGTTTCCACATCATTGGAGTTAGGATCATAAATCAACTGATTTTCAACAACATTCCTCTCATTATCTTCAATCACATAAAAGAAGACATGGTAAACTGGTGTTTGGATTAATACATTATCTCCAACATCAGTGAATGCACGAATGATGCTTGTAATTGAAGGCATGACCCCTGTTGCAAACAACAATTCATCCCTTTTCATATCAAGGCCATATTTTTTCCACCAATTGACATAGGAATCAAAAATCTCATCATTGACAAATGAATATGCATAAACTCCATGCTTTGCTTTTCTATTCACTGATTCATAAATGAGGGGGGCAGCATAAAAGTCCATATCTGCAACCCACATAGGATACTCATCATCAAACAAATCCCATTTAAGTGAATTGGTGTGTTTTCTATCAATTATTGAATCAAAATTGTATTTCATATTGCATCATCCGTTTAAGAATCGAAATCAGATTTATTAGCAAACTTTATAAAAAAATGTTTAAAATTTAATTAATATGTTTCATAATGGATTCTGGATTCATCAAATTTATCCATGAACTTGTTTTCCCAACCTTCAGCAGGATATCCAAGAGTTATTATGCAGAATGGCTTTAGGTTGTCATCTTTAGGCAAACCTACAATCTCACCAATGGCATTCATTCTTTCCTCTTCAGGTGCCACACCATTCCATAATCCTCCTAAGCCAAGATTGACAGCTTCAAGAAGCATGTTCTCTGCTGCTGCACTCATATCCTGTTGCCATACCAATTTATAAAAGGACCTTTCAATGTTTGCAATCAAAAGAATAGCTACTGGAGCATTTGTTACACGAGGTTTGATTTCTCCAATTTTAGCAAGAGTTTCCTTGTTTTTGATTATCAAGAATTCCCAAGGTTCAGCGCCTAACCTGCTTCCAGGAGCTTGCATACCTGCCTTTAGAATCTTTTCTATTTTTTCATCTTCAACTTCCTTGGAATCATATTCCCTTATACTACGTCTTGTATTGATAATCTCTTCAAAATCAGCCATTTTATCACTTGAAAAATTTATAAAATTTAAAATATTATTAATTAAGATTAATTCATCATTATTTAAATAATTAATTAAAAAATTGAAATGAAAAAAATCCTTGCAGTGAAGATATGGGCCCTATAAAAAATAAAGAATAATTTATATATACCTTGATAAATAGAATATTAAACAATTAAATGTAAAATGAGGTGAAAAAATGGAATCAAATAAGATTTTAGCTATTATTTCAATAATTATTGGTTTAATATTTATCATATTCCCAATATTCAGTGCTAATTTAATATCCATCCTTATTGGTGCAGCTGTATTGATATTTGGTATAGGATTAGCTTACACTGGAATCATTTCAAAAGATATTTCACCAGCTATTTCAACTGTTTCAGCAATATTCGGTATTGTGATGATCATTTTAGGATTGGCATTCATCTTTGGAACAAATGCAATTTCATTCTTAGTTGGATTACAGTTCTATATTGTTGGATTCATGCTTATCATAGCTTCCGTAATCGGATTGCTTGGAGGAGCTGAAATCAATAAAACTGGATCATTAGTTGGTTTAGTATTAGGAATTGTTATCTTGTTCATTGCTGTATTTGCAGCAAACAATCCAATATTAATCACCATCATCTTAGGTATTGCATTAATAGCACATGGAATCGTTGGATATTTGCATGCAGATGAGTACTAAACTTGTATTCATCATTTTTTTTCTTTTTTAATTTTGACTTTTTAATATCAGAACTCTTTTCTTAAATTTAATCCAGTGAAAAATTATCGAGTAAAAAAAGTCATGAGAAAGACAATAGTTTGAATAAATACAAACAATAGTTGCTGAAATTAAAGAAAAAATAGATTTGTAAAAATTAAAAAAACTTTTGAAAAAAATAAAAAAATAGATAAAAAATAAAAAAGAGAAAAAGAATAAAATTATTCTTTTGCTTCAATAACTGTTTTTCCACCCATATAAGGTACCAAGACCTCAGGGACTTTAATGCTACCATCAGCTTGTTGGTAGTTTTCTAAAATACAGCAAATGGTTCTTTCAGTTGCAATAGCTGTACTGTTTAAGGTGTGCAATATTTGTGCATCTCCGGAACCTGCTCTACCGTACCTTGTTTTGGTTTTTCTTGCTTGATAATCCTTACAGTTGGTACAGCTTACCAATTCCCTGAATGCACCGGAACCTGGGAACCAAGCTTCAAGGTCATATTTGATTGCCGCATTGTCATTTAAAGCTGAGGATACAATAGCTATGATTTGATATGGAAGACCTAATTTTTGATAGATTCTTTCAGTTACTTCCATTAAATGATCATGTTGGTTTCTTGAATCTTCAGGTGTAGAGTAAATGAACTGTTCAATCTTTTCGAATTGGTGAACTCTAAAGATTCCTAAAGTGTCTTTTCCATGAGAACCTGCCTCTTTTCTAAAACAGGTTGAAAGTGCACAGTATCTGAGTGGCAAGTCTTCAGGATTGATGATTTCATTTCTGTGAAGCGCTGCTAAAGTCTGTTCAGCAGTTGCAATCAAGTACATATCCTCATTTTCAACCTTGTATAATGTTTCTTCAAACTCACCAAGTTCAGAGGTTTCTGCTGCAACTTCCCCTTTTACAAAGAAAGGAGTTTGCATAGGAATGTAACCTTCAGCTTCAAGCTCTGAAAGTGCAAATTGAATCAATGCCAAGTTCAAGTGTAAAATGTCTCTTTTCAAGTAGTAGAACCTTGCGCCTGAAACGCTTGCTGCAGTTTCAAGGTCTGCTCCATCAATCTTATTGATCAAGTCTACATGATTCAACAATTCAAAGTCATGCTCTGGGATTTCACCATAGGTTCTTACAACTACATTGTCATCTTCAGTATCGGAAACTGGAACATCTTCGTCAATGATGTTTCCTACTTTATATCTATAATCATCTCTTAATTGAAGGTATTCTGCATTTTTAGCGCTTAACTCTTTAATTTCATTAGCGACTTCCTTGGATTTTGCAATGACTTCTTCAATATTGCCTTCCTGTTTAGCTTTTTTAAATGATTTGGATAACTTGTTTTTCTCTGCTCTTAAAGAGTTTAATCTTCTTTCACCTTCTCTCCATAAGGTGTCATATTCAATAACTTTCTCTGCATTTTCTGTGCTTCTGAATCTTTTCTTTTCAGAGTCAAATATCAATTCAGGATCTTCTCTGAATAATTTTATGTCTAACAATTTTTATTCTCCTTTAAAATGAATAACGAATTAAGTAATTATGATTTCAGCAATCTATAAAAAATCTATAAAATTTTGATTATTAAATAATATATTTTTCTTATTTAATAATTATTTGGATTAAAAAAGTACATTTTAAGAATATTCAAGAAATAATTGGCTGATTCCTAACAACTATCTTTTCTTTTTTGAAGATTGCCTTATCTTTTCATGATAGAAATAATTGATTATGATTGGATTTTCATTAGGGCTTTTTATAAAGGGTTCTTCATCAATTATATACATAAAATCATTTTCCCTTGCATAAGCACTGATTTCATCATCCAATTCTCTCCAATAAGACATGTCCTTATAAGTATAAATCTCTTTATAGAGAGGCACCAATTCAGGATATTTTAAATCAATATAGTCAAAAATAGTCTTTTTATATCCTCCCCTTAAATTAAGATTTTCAAGCCAAATATAATCACAAAAATCACTGATTTCTTCAATAATTTCAATAGGTTCTGTTATTTCAGGAAAAATAGGAGATATGAAACAAGTTGTTCTTATTCCCTCCTTGTGAAACCTCTTCATTGCTTTAATCCTATCCTTGATTGATGGCGCATCATCCATATCCTCTTTAAAATCTTCATCGAGGGTATTGATGGACCAGGAAACCAAAGGATCATTGAATGTTTTTATCAAATCCAAATCTCTGCACACCAAGTCTGATTTTGTGGTGATGATAAGATTTATATCTGTTCCTTTCAGTTCCTCCAACAATTGGCGAGTTCTGCAGAATTCCTCCTCACATTGATTGTATCCATCAGTTACTGAACCAACAATAACAGTTTCTCCAGAATACTTTTGAGGATTTTTTATAGGTTTCCAATACTTTACATCAATGAAAGTTCCCCATTTCTCCTTATGACCAGTGAACCTTTTCATAAAATCAGCATAGCAATACTTGCAGGCATGTGGACAGCCAACATATGGATTTGCAGTATACCCTGCGATGGGAAGATTTGATTTGGATAATATTGATTTAACTTCCTTTTCCTGAACAATCATTTTTACACCATTATAAAAAAATCATTGAGACATTGCTTCAATTAATGCAGCATATCTTGATTTCGCTTTCAATATCGGGTCTTTTGAAATATTATTATGGCTTAATATCTTAATTACTTTAAAATCATTAGATTCGAGGTTTTCCCTTTTTAGAACTTCTTCCCCTAAATAATCAGGATAAACCAAATAATCAAAATCCATTCCTAAGCCATTAGCCTTATCTTCATCATTTCCATTTTTATCATATGTGAAATCAATCACATCTGCTCCAATATCTAAAACTATGTCCTTTAGGAATTCAGAATAGACTTTCACTTTTTTATCTTTGTTGGATTTTCTTATTTCATTAAACTCATTTTCATCCAAAAGGGCATATCGATCATCATCTTTATAATCATTGAAAGTAGCTTCTATCTCTTCATCCCCAATAGCTTTTTCAATCAAATTCCTTTCAAAAAGAGCCTTAGACACTGTTTTAATGCTTTCCTTAATTTGACCAAATGTATTAATCTTTATGGCTAATGAATCCATTTTAACTTTGCTTTCAGAAAGCAAAATGGCAAAATCCCCTTCTTCCTCATCAGGAAATTTATTTACTTTGAATTCATTAAGTCCTGCCCATTCCACTATTTGCTTACACATTGGAGTTGTAACAACAATCATAATATTCCTCATAATAATATTCTTAAAAAATATTCTTAAAAGAATAAACTCAAAATAATATTACTTATTAAGTATTATATATTACTAAATATAAAAGTTATACATAGAAGAAAATCATATTTACTATATTTTAGAGTACATTAGAGGCTAAAAAGTGAAAGTGAGTTTAAGTTTTGAAAAAGGTTCCTCAAAAGACCTTTCCATAATGGTTGATGCATTAAGGGCAAGCACTACAATTACAGTTGCTCTCGATAAATTCAAGGAAATTTATCCGGTATATACACCAGAAGAAGCGATGAAAATAGCTAAAAGGAAGGATGCTGTCTTGGCAGGTGAGAGAACAGGCAGAACAATTGAAGGGTTTGAACTTGGAAACTCCCCAGGTGAAATGAAGGAATACGACGGGGAAAAGGAATCTCTAGTTCTTACAACAACCAATGGAGTGAGAACTTTAGAAAATATGGAATCTGAAATCATTTTAATTGGATCATTCATCAATGCAAAAGCTTGTGCAAAGGCAGCATGCAAGCTTGCAACTGAACACATTGAAATCGTTATGGGAGGATTCGAAAGAACCTTTGCAATAGAGGACTTTTTAGCTGCTGGAGAAATATTATTCTGGATTCAAAAGGAATTGGATGAACAGGACAAGCTAAATATCGATGACATAGATTATTTCAAAGAGGAAACCGGCATAACAGAATATGCGCTTTCAGCAATTATGGCAAGCAGAGATAAGGAAAAAGTTGAAAAGGTTTCCATCAAGTCAAAATCAGGACGTCGTCTTGCATATTTAGGATATGAGGATGATGTCAATCTATGCGTTAAAGAGAATATCAGCGAGAATGTTGGAATCTATAAGGATGGAAGAATCACATTGTACAATGAATAGATTGCAATCGGACTGTCAAAAAGTTTATAAGTGTAATTGATATAATTAATATAAGAATTAAATATTAATATTAAAAATACATACAAAAGAAAAAACATTTTAAGAAGGATATCTAATGATAAGAGAATGTTTAAAAATCATTGGAACTGCACATGTGTCTCAAAATAGTGCCGATGAGGTAAGGGCAGCTATTTTGGAAGACCAACCTGATGTAGTGGCTATTGAATTGGATAGAGGACGATACCAAAGATTAATGAATGAGAGAAACGGTATCGTCGAAGATGACTCAATTCATATTACTAAAATCATTAAGGAAAACAAGGTAGGGGTTTTCCTAGTTACAACAATTCTTTCCTATATGCAAAATAAAATCGGTGAAGATGTAGACATCAAGCCAGGTTCTGAAATGGTTGCTGCAATTGAAGCATCAGAAGAGATTGGCTGCAGAATCGCATTGATTGACAGAGACATTAATGTCACATTGCAAAGGGTATTGAACAATATGACCACTTGGGAGAAGCTTAAGTTCATATATGGAATTGTTGGTTCAGTGTTCTCATCAGATGAAGAGGAATTGAACATTGAAGAGCTTAAAGAGCAATCCAACATTGATCAAGCTATGGAATACTTCAAGGAAATCTCACCTGGAGCATACACCGCACTTGTTAAGGAAAGGGATGCATACCTTGCAAAAGGAATATTAGGCATTCCAGAAGATAAGGTAATAGCTGTTGTAGGTGCAGGCCATAGGGAAGGAATAATCGAATATCTTGACAATCCTGAAACACTTCCAAGCTACAGAGAGCTAAATGATATGGATAAGAAAGGGGGAATTCCTTGGCTAAAAATCATTTTGGCTTTAATCCCTATTTCATTTGTTGTGATATTTTTTCTTGCTTGGATGAATGGAATCCATATAGAGGGGGATATTGTACAATTTGTTGCAATCAGTATGATAATGGGTTTTATAGGTTCAATTGTATCTGGATCTAAAATCCAATCTGCAATCATTGGAGGATTGGTTGCTCCACTTACCATAATTCACCCATTGCTTGCTGCAGGATGGTTTTCAGGACTTGCAGAAGCTAAATTCAGAAGGGTGAGAAAACAAGACATTAACAATTTAGGAAAAATTGAAAGCTTTAGAGACTTATGGAATAACAACATCGTTAGAATCCTACTTGTAGTTGTTGGAACAAACCTTGGAGTGAGCATTGCAACTCTAATAATCTTGCCATCACAAGTGTTTATTCCACTTTTCATGAAGATTTTTGGAGGTTAAATATTATGTACTTGATATTCAGATGCGACTGTGGAAGAGTGCTATATGCTAAAAAAGGAGTTGCTACAAGAAAATGCACTTGTGGAAAAACCATAAAAGTGAAAAGTCGCAGAATCCTTCAAAGAGTTGAAACTGCAGAAGATGCAACATATGCTGTTCAAAAGATGCAAGAGGAAATCTATGGAGGATCAATGTTCAGCACTGCAGAGGAATTTAAACAGAATAAGTTCCTCAATCAAATAGATAGAAAAATGAAAGAATTATAATCAAATTTTTTCCACATAATAATTTAATAATCATTAAAATATTACCAAAATTATGTAAAATATAGCAAAATTATTAAAAAATTATAAAAATAATGCAATTCAAATGCTAAAAAAACATTAAATTTATAAATAGAATTAATAAATATCATTATTGCTTATAAAAAAACTTTATATAAATATAGATAAAATACAATATAAAGAAATATTTATTTTTAATTAAAAATTTTAAATTATAAATTGTTTAAGGACTTAATGGAAATGGACTCGATAATTATAGGAATTGAAATTTTAGTAATAATAATTTTAATTGTGCTTAATGGACTTTTCTCCCTTGCAGAAATTGCTGTTGTATCCACTAGAAGAATCAGGATGCAAAAAATCGCAGATGAAGGGAATAAAAGAGCATTACTTGTTTTAGACTTTATGGATAATGTCAGTGACTTCTTATCCACTGTACAAATTGGTATAACATTTACTGCAATTATCACAGGGGCAATTGGTGGAACTACTTTTTCTGAACCTATGGGTAATTTTTTAAGCCCATACATTCCTTACAGTTACCAATTAAGCTTCATATTTGTTATTCTTGTAACTACATACTTCACAATCCTGATTGGTGAAATTGTACCTAAAAGAATGGCATTGAATGACCCTGAAGGATATTCATTGCAAACTGCAAAATTCATGCAAGTAAGTTCATGGGTCTGCAAGCCAGTTGTCAGATTGCTTGACAGTTCAACCAACCTTGCACTTAGAATTGTTGGCTCCAAGCCAAAAGAGGATGTTGTAACCGAAGAGGAAGTCAAATTACTTATTGAAGAAGGTATTGAAGACGGAACCATTGCTGAAGAGGAAGAAGACATCATCAAAAGGGTGTTCCGTTTAGATGACCAAAAAGTAGATATGATAATGACTCCAAGAAGTGAAATCATCTGGATAGATTTGGAAGATGACATGGAAGAAAACAAGGAAAGAATCATTAACAGTAAAAGATCCATCTTCCCTGTAGCTGAAGGAGAGTTGGATGATTTCATCGGCGTAGTTCAAGCTAAAGACCTATTAAGTGAAATCTTCTCAGGTAAAGAAATAAATATTAAAGAAACCATCAAATCTCCATTGGTTGTTCCTGAAAACATGCTTGCAATGGACTTGCTTCAAGAGTTCAAGGAAAACAGGGAATATGTCCATATGGTACTTGTTGTAGATGAATTCGGAAGTGTTGTAGGATTGATTACCTTGAACGACCTTCTTGAAGGAATCGTAGGAGACATTCCTGGTATCGATGAGGAAGATGATCCTAAAGCACTTGAAAGAAAAGACAATTCATGGTTAATTGATGGTAGATTCTCTATTGAAGACTTTAAAGACTTATTTGAAATTGAAAAGGAAATGCCTAACGAAGTGGAAGACGGATACACAACTATTGCAGGATTCATCCTTTCACATGCAGGAAAAATCCCAGATACTGGTGAAATATTCCATGAAGGCAAATTTACCTTTGAGATAGTGGATATGGATGCAAACCATATTGATAAGATCTTAGTAACAGTCAACGAAGAAGATGCAAATAGATTAGACCTTGAAAGCAAAGAGGATTAGGAGAATAACTGATGGAATTATTAATTCAAATTATCTTACTTATTATAGGATTTGTACTTTTAATAAAAGGTGCAGATGTATTCGTAGATGGTGCAAGTAACGTTGCATATAACTTAAAGATACCTACCATCATTGTAGGTTTGACAATCGTGGCATTTGGTACAAGTGCTCCCGAAGCTGCAGTTTCAATTACTTCAGCATTTGCTGGAACCAATGCAATATCCTTAGGTAACGTTGTAGGTAGTAATATCTTCAATATTTTAGCAGTGGTAGGGATTTCCGCATTGCTTGGAACCTTGACTGTGGATAAAATTCTAATTAAAAGGGATTTCCCATTTTTAGTAATTTCCACAATTGGTTTACTTGTAATAGCTGTCATATTTGGACAAATAAGCAGACTCTGCGGTATAATCTTCTTGATTATCATTATCGCTTATGTTTACCGTCTTGTACAGGAAGCAAGAAAAGATAAGGAAGCTATGTCAGAAGAGATAGAAGTGAAACTTTCAATGCCAAAAGCATTCATTTACATTATCATAGGTATTGCAGGTATCATTATCGGTTCTGATTTGGTTGTAGATGGTGCAAGTTTCATTGCTAGTGCATTCGGATTAAGCGATGTGCTTATTGGTCTTACCATTGTTGCAATAGGAACTTCCTTGCCTGAACTTGTTACATCTGTAACTGCACTTAAAAAAGGGGACAATGGTATTGTAATCGGTAACGTGCTCGGATCAAGCATCTTTAATATCTTATTCATTTTAGGTGTAAGCAGTGCAATCATGCCATTACCCATTGCACCGGAAATGGTAACTGATATTGCTTTAATGACAGTGATTACAATAATCGGTGCAATATTCGCTTATAGTCAAAATGAAGTGGATAAAAAAGAAGGTGCAATATTAGTTGCCTTATTCATACTCTATATGGCGTTTGTCATTATAAGAAATTAATTTTTAATTTCTTTTTCTTTTTTTTTTTGACAAACTTTATTTTGTTCGTTTATGATAAAATAAAACTTATTTTTCATCAAGATTTTCATTAACAATATCCTTGATTTCACAAGCTTTGCAAATCTTAGCTGATGTTGGCTCTCCACATCTTTCACATTCATTTAGAACTGTTCTAATGTTTTCAACATCCAATATCTGCTTAAATGATTCCAAAACATTCTCTTTAGTTCCAGGATGTTTTGATTCTGTATTGTTTAAAAACTCCTTAATCTTAGCCCTTAATGAAAGATTAGAATAAGGACATTCATCCAAATGAATTTCAATTCCATTGAGAATAGCCCACATGCCAACCTCTTTTTCTGGAGTGTTCCATAATGGCTTTATTCTTGGAACCAACTTTTCATGAATTTGATCAAGCTCTGGACCGAATTTAGAGAACTTAACTGTATCCCCTCTTGAAAAGCTCATTAAAAATGATTGGATTTCATCATCGAGATTATGTCCAGTTGCTATTTTATCTGCTCCAATTTCATAAGCTGTTTTATTTAGAATATTACGTCTAAAGACCCCACATGGAATGCAAGCACTTTTAAAATAAGAATAAATGTCATCCAATGCAAATCCTTCCTCATCCTTAAAGGATTTTTGAATAAGTGGGATATCCAACAGTTTTGCATTGTTTACTGCTGCATCAATTCCATGTTGGCGATAGCCTTCTATTCCCTCATCAACTGAAATGGCTACAAGCTCAAAATCAAAGCCACAACTATCTTGGTAATTTTTAAGTGCATAAAGAGTCAAGACACTGTCTTTTCCTCCAGACAATGCAATAGCTATTTTTTCACCTTCTTTAATCAATTCATATTCTTTGATCAAATCATTGATTCTAGTGAAAATCATTTCATTAAACTCTTCTTTTTTTATACTCATAATATCACTTAAAATTAAAACAAAACAATTTAAATTTTTCTTAAAAAAAGTTTTTCTATTAAATTTTATATCATACAAAGTATAAAAAGTAAACTATGATTACAGCAGATTTATGTATTATACCTATGGGAATTGAAGAGTCCAGTGTTGGCAAATATGTTGCTAAAGCAACTCAAATTATTGAAAAAAGTGGCTTAAACTATCAAATAACCGCTATGGGAACTCAAATTGAAACTGAAGACTTGAAAAAATTATATGAAGTTTGTGGAGAAGTTCAGGAATCTATTTTTGAAATGGGAGTACCAAGGGTTTACACTGTTTTGAAAATAGATGATAGGAGAGATAAGGAAAACAGAACATTAGAAGAAAAAGTAAAATCTGTAAAAAATAGAATGTGAAAAATAAGAAAAATTAAATTAAAATATTAATAAAAGAAATTAAAAAAAGAAAAAATAAAAATTAATTAAAGAAATCATTTAAAAGAATTCTTTAATTGTTTTGATAATATAATCTAAGTCTTCTTGAGTAAGCTTTGCATGAATAGGAAGAGATAAAACTTCTTCTACTATTTCATCAGTTACTGGAAGAGCTTGATCGTAACCTAATTCCTTATAAAGAACTTGATCATAAAGAGGAATTGGATAGTAAATACCATTACCAATACCATTTTCAATTAAGTAATCAGACAATTCATCTCTTTTTCCATCTTTAATCTTGATTGTGTATTGGTGGTAAACATGCTTGCAACCATCTTTTAAAACTGGAGTTTCAATTGCTTCAATGTCCTTTAAACCTTCATTAAGGCATTTAGCATTTTCAATTCTTTTTGCATTGAATGAGTCTATTTTCTTAAGTTGCTCTAAACCAATAGCTGCAGCAATGTCAGTCATCCTGAAGTTATAACCTAAAACGTCATGATGATATTTGGTAGCTGAACCATGAGCTCTGAAGACCTTTGCGTTTTCTGCAAATTCCTCATTGTTAGTGGTGATCATACCACCTTCACTTGTGGTCATGTTTTTGGTAGGATAGAAACTGAAACAAGCCATGTCTCCAAGGTTACCTACCTTTTCACCATTGTATTCAGCACCATGCGCTTGAGCTGCATCTTCAATGACAATCAAGTCATGCTCTTTTGCAATTTTCATAATAGGTTCCATATCCGCAGCTTGTCCATATAATTGAACAGGCATGATAGCTTTGGTCTTGTCAGTGATTGCTTCTTCAATCTTTGCAGGGTCGATTGTAAATGTTTCAGGGTCTATATCAACAAAGACAGGGCGAGCGCCAGTATATAAGATGGAGTTTCCAGTAGCTGCAAATGTGAATGGGGTTGTAATCACTTCATCCCCTTCGCCAATTCCAGCTGCCAAAAGAGCTACATGCAATGCAGAAGTTCCGGAATTGGTTGCAATTCCATACTTTGCACCTACATATTTTGCAAATTCTTCTTCAAACTCAATTACTTTTGGTCCTTGTGCAATCATACCAGATTTCATTACATCAATTACTGCATTTATTTCCTCTTCTTCAATAACAGGACTAGCTATTGAAACTTTAATGTCTGCCATATTTTCACCTAAAATGAATAAAATAAATTATTTAATAAATTTAAAAAATTAACTAATAAAAATTAACTAATTGAAATTAACTAATTGAAATTAACTAATTGAAATTAACTAATTGAATTATATTAATTTCCAATAGTTTAGTTAAATAGTTATAATAGTCTATTTATTCTTAATCTTATATTAGTTTTACTTAAAATCCTATGTTTAATTAAATTAAATAAAAGGTTTTGCTTAAAATTCTAATTTATTTAAATAAAATGAAAAATAAATATTAATTAAAATATTAATCTAATAATAAATTAAAAGAATTATTAAACCAATTATAATCAAAAAGGCAAAATTATGGAAAATAATCAAAATAATAATTTTCAAAATAATTATGATACAGGAATAAAAGAGTATAGTGAAGATGAATTGAAAATCATCGAAGAGGGTAAAGTTCAAATCAAATTCCCTGATTTTGATAAGGTTTCCTCTGATGCTCCTGTTTTTTATAATCCTAGAATGGAATTCAATAGGGACAATTCCATCCTTGCACTTCAAGCATACCAAAGGGAAGTGGATAGGGAAATAAACATCTGCGACTTATTTGGTGGAAGTGGAATAAGGGGAATACGCTATAAAAAGGAAATTGATGGAGTGGGAGATGTTTCAATAAATGACATAAGTCCACTTGCAAATGAATTCACCAGAATCAATGCAGAATTGAATGATGTTGAAGTTGAAATAGACCAAAAGGAAGCTAACAACGAGCTTAGAAGCAATATGGGAAGATTTGATGTCATTGACATTGACCCATTTGGAACCCCTTCCCCATTTGTAGACTCTGCAGGTTATAATCTAAAAAGGGACTCCCTACTCTGTTTAACTGCAACAGACACTTCCTGCCTTTGTGGTACCTACGAAGAGCCGTGCATCAGAAAATACAATGCACAGCCATACAAAAGCGAATATTGCCATGAGAATGGAATAAGGATTCTCATTGGATTTGCTGCACTCACACTTGCAAAGTATCAGAAATACATTGAAGTGAAAATGTCACACAGCAGTGAGCATTACATGAGAACCTACCTTAAGGTAAGGAAAGGTTCAAAGGCAACAGACGAATCATTGAAAAACATTGGATATATTGCACACTGCAAGCATTGCCTCTATAGAAGCGAACACAAAGGCATTGCATCAAGCATCCCAGAATTCTGTCCGGAATGCGGTGAAAAATTGATAGTGGCTGGCCCAATGTGGTTGGGACCTGTTCAAAATGAGGAGTTCATTGATTCAATGATTGAAATAGCTGAGGAAAAGAATCTTAACCAAAAGGATAATGTCTTAAAGCTATTGAATTCCTGTAAGATAGAAGCAAATGCACCAAGCACATTCTATGATATCCACAAAGTCTGCAGAGCCTTAAAAATTAGTGCGCCTAAGTTTGACAAGGTATTCGATAAGCTGGAGGAAGAAGGATTTGTTGCAGTGAAAACCCATTACAGTCCTCTCGGTATAAAGACCAATGCAAGCAATAAGGAATTGATGGACATAATCACGGAATTGGCAAAATAGAAAAATGCAAACTATACTTAATTAAGTATTTTAGATAAGGATAGTGGCTTAAAATTGATTTAATTGAAGATTAGGCGATTATATTAAAATAAACATTCTAAAATTAAAAATTAAGAACAAAGAATTAGTAAAATATACTTTAAATATTTTAAATAAAATTTAATTTAAAAATATTTAATATCAAATAAAATAATCAAATAATAATTAAATTTATCAAAAATTAGAAAAAAATAAGAAAAATAAGAAAAGTTTTATATATAAATTATGACATAATAATAATTGTTGTACTTAATATAAACAATTTAACACGACCCCTAAATTGCAATGATTTAAAAAACCCCCTTAAAAAATTGCAATTGAGGAAAAATTAAAAAAAGTGAAAATCATGTGTGCAAAAAAGAACGATGAAATAATCAAATTGGACGAAACTGATATTAAAATTCTAAAAATCATCAATGATGATGTTAGAATTTCATACAGACAAATATCACGTGATTTAGGAATTTCTGTAGGAACTGTACACAATCGTATCGATAAAATGCTTAAATCTGGTGTAATAGAAAAATTCGCACCTGTATTAAACCATAAAAAATTAGGTTATGCGCTTACAAGCATTATTGGCGTTAATGTTAAAGGTCAAGAATTGGAAGCTTGGGAAGCTGAAATCTCAAACAACAAAAATGTTGTTGGACTTTATGACGTTACCGGTCAATATGACGCTATTGTAATTGCTAAATTTAAAGATACCGATGAATTAGACAAATTCCTTAAAGAATTGCTTAAATCAGGCTGTATTGAAAAAACAATTACACAAACTGTGCTTAACATAGTAAAAGAAGATATTGGATCTGCTAATATCCTCTAGCTTTAAGTTAATTTTTAAAATTGATAATAGTAATTAAATAATTTTTATAATTAAACCCCTTTCAATAATTATAAAATTATTTTAATTATTATTACCCCTTTATTTAACCCCTTTAAAAATTTCTATTTTTAATCTTTTTTTATAATTTTCATACTATTTCTATTCTATTTATATGCTATTCTTACATTATTCCTACACCATTCCTACACTATTTCATAAACAAATCAATAAAATACCCTTAAAAAATAATTTAATATAGAAAATTATATTAAACATTTATACAAAAAATATATAAACATACAATAATATTATTTTAAATATAGAAAATAAAGTCTATTTATTTTATTATAAAAATTAAAAAACAATGATTAATTGTAAAAATTGTTGTAATAAAAAAATAATATTTATTTTTAATAACTAAAAGAAGGTAAACAAAAATGGTAGTTTGTCTCCCAGACACACAAGATGATGAACCACGTATCCCTATTCACTTAAGTAGAGTAGGTGTTACTGGCGTCAAAAAACTTTTAACTCTTAAAAGAAAAGAAAAAAGACCAATCATATTATTACCTACTTTTGATGCTTTTGTAGATTTGCCAAGCACTCAAAAAGGTACACATATGTCTAGAACTCCTGAAGCTATCAGTGAAGTTGTTGATGAAGTTGCTAAAGGTGCATCCGATGGTGTTGAATCACTCTGTGCAGATATCGTAAATAGGATGCTTGAAAAGCATGAATACGCTAAACGTGTTGAAGTGAACATGGTTAGTGACTACATGTTCATGAAAGAGTCCCCAGTAACAGACAATAGATCCCAAGAAATGGCTAAATTAATAGCTAATGCTGTTGGCATCCGTGAAGATGATGGAACCATCACCATTAGAAAAGCTATTGGTGCTGAAGTTGTTGGAATGACTGTCTGTCCATGTGCACAGGAATCTGTAAGAGAAGTAGATAAAAGCAACTTATTAAAATTCTTAGATGAAGAAACATGTGAAAAAGTATTGGACACTGTAACTTTCGCTTCTCACAACCAAAGAGGAGTAGGAACCATCTTAATAGAAGTTCCTGAAAAGGAATACATCGATGGTGAAAAATTGATTGAAATCATTGAATCATCCATGAGTTCCCCTATTTCAGAGCTTTTGAAACGTCCTGATGAAAATGCAGTTGTTATGAATGCTCATAAGAATCCTGTATTTGTAGAGGATTGTGTAAGAACAATGAATGAAAAGATCCTTGAGGAATTTTCATACTTGCCTGATGACACTTTAATCACTACAAGACAAGAAAACCATGAAAGTATTCACAGACACAATGCTTATGCAGAAAAAGTTTCTACTTTAGGTTCTCTTAAAGAAGAACTTAATTTATAATAAGAAGTTTCTATTAAGCCTATTGCTTAATTTTAAACTTTTATTTTTTCTTTTTAAACACAGATGCAAATATTGCTTATTTGCTTTAATATATCTAAAATCAGATAATAATAAAAATAAGAACTATTTTTACTATTTAATAGGCCTAGTCAATATAAGGTTTATTAAATTAATTTTTTAAAATAATTTAATTATAAAAAATTTATTAAAATAATTTTATTAAAATAATTTTTAAACTAATTTTACTAAAAATAACTTTTTCCCCTTATTTTAATAATTTAACGATGCAAGTAAGTGCTTACATTCGAAAGACTTTATATAATTCTTTTAATAGATAAAAGAGTAAGCAGAATTACTTATAATCTAAAAATTGGAGGAAAAATTATGAACACAATTTTATTTTTAAGTTTAGTATCAATTTTAAGCTCATTCGCAATAGCATATATCTCTTTAAAATTTGCTAGATCAGAAGAAGCTGAACTTGTTAATGAAATCCAAAAGAAATATCCAAACAGCATATATTTTGGATAAACAGTTTGGATTGGATTAAATTAAACAATTTAATCCTTTGCCCATCTTTTCAATTGAGGAAATACCTCACTCATCATTTTTGAAGCTTCATCAATATTCATTTCCGGATGAACTTCAACCATCTTTTCACTACAGAAAGCTATCATCTCTTCCATAGTCATGTCAGAAGTGAATTCACCATCTTTAAAGCAGTATATGCAGTAATCTTCATTTTTTGATCCATCTGCATTGGTTCCAAAAAGCTCTTCAGTCATAGGCATAGCGCAAGATTGACAGAATTTTTGATTTTCAAAATTTTCCATAATATCATTTCCAAAACAAATTAATAAATATATTATGAAAATTAGTGCTAATATAATTTTTGATAGATCATTTTAAAAACTATTTTTAATGAAAATAATCATGATTATTATTCTTTAGAATCTTGACCATTAGGTCTAACCTTAACGAAAAATATTGAAAATCCTAATACAATCACAGAAATCAAAAGATATATTCCTAACTTAAATAAATCCACTTCATAGATCAATTGAGCTACACCAATAATCCACATAATAATCAACATTAATGGAAGAATATACTTAAGGGTGAATTTCCATTTTTTCCCAACTTTAATAGAGGAATTCTTATTTAAAACAGGAATTATTTCATCTATATCAAAATACCAAGTAAATATTATTGCCTGCAATGCTATTAAAATCAAAAATCCGAATTCATTGACAAAAGTATCAGTTACTTCAACTAAATAACTGCTAATTCCTGTTGAAAATAGCAATGATCCGAAACATGCTATGATAACTAAAACAGTAACTCCTTTTTTACGAGACCAGCCAAGTTTTTCACAAAGGGAGGACAATAATGGTTCAACTAATGCCAATGATGAAGTGAAACCGGCAAATAATACTGATAAGAACAGCAATGGTGCCATGATTCTTCCAACAGGCCCCATTACCTCAAAAATTTCCGGAAGAACAACAAAGATTAGGCTTGTCCCTTCAGTGATCAGTTCAGTTATAGGAATTGAATGTGTTACAGACATGTACCCTAAAATGGAAAATATCCCCAATCCTACAAATATTTCATAAATGGAATTGGCTACAACTACCATAAGCACATTGTCAATCAATCTTGTTTCTTCAGATAAGTAAGATGCATATGTATAGGCAATAGCTTCCCCCATACTTAAAGAGAACACTATTTGAGCAAATGCTGCAAGCCAGATATTTATGTCAAAAAGCATATTCCAGTTTGGAGTAAACAAGGTTTTCAACCCTAAATCGAATCCTGGCAAGGTTAATGAGTAAAGAAGAATCACTGACATTATAATGAAAAGCAAGGGCATTAAAATCTTTGATATCAAACCAATACCCTTATCAACATCATTGTTTGAAACAAACCAAAATAAAGCCCATAATATTATACATCCGAAAAAGGTAGGCAATATTATAGATCCTATACCCATCAAATCAGAAGATCCTCCGACGCTTGATGTGAAAAAGCTGGATGGATAAGTTCCCCATCCAAATGTAAAACTATTCAGGAAATATATGAAATCCCAGCTTAGAATAACCATATAATAAATTGCTATGATGAAAACAAATATTACTAACATCCAAGCGATTATCTCAAATTTTGGATTGATATCATGCAAAAGCTTTGAAAAGCTCTCTTTAAATTTGAATCCCAATCCGTATTCTAAAATTAAAAATGGAATTCCCATTACAACAATTGCAATGAAATATGGAATGAAAAAGGATCCTCCACCATTATTGTAAAATACATAACTAAAACGCCAAATATTTCCAATACCTATTGTAGCACCCATCATTGCAAATACAAATGTTAGCTTTGAGCCCCATCCTGAATGTTTATTCATAGAATCACTTTAATTGAATAAAATTAGTAAAATCGTCTGTAAAAATGTCATTATATAAGAAAATTCAAATTAATTTTGAAAACTAATATAATTTTTAGCAAATATGCTTTCTATGTTTAGTTTATATCTTTTTTTATATAATTCTTATGAAATCAATTTCATTTGAAAACACAATCCTATTTTGTAAAATTTATATACTATCTAAATTAAAAATAACTATATATTTTTTATAAAAATAATTAAAAAGTTATTAAATAAAATATTTTGAATAATAAAGTGATTTTATGTCAGACGTATTATTAAAAACTACAGGGAAAATTATAGGACATTTCAATGCATTTAAAGGTTCCAGACCTGCATTTCATGGGGAACATGTTGTTATCGTAAGAGGAATAAGCCGTGACCCAATCGAAATTGATGAAATGGAAGCTAAATTGGGAGAGCTTGAAGATATTCTCAAGGCTAAAGAGGTTGATGTCTTATCAGATGAAGGTAATGAATTTGTAGAGAAAGTGGATTCTTACATTAGAGATGGAGAAGATGGTGGCGTAGCACCAGACAGCGGAGGATTGCTCAAAATGAAAGAGCAATTGGAAGCTATGGGATTGCATGTGGAATACAAGCTATTCCTTATGCCTAATGTAGGAACTTTTGTTGCTATCTGGAAAGACAAATCTGGATTCGGGCCAATGTATGTTGAAGTAACCGCAACTGAAAGAGATGAGATTGAAGAATAATAAATAAAAATGAAAAATAAAAATGAAAAAAATATTGAATCATCCTCAAAAATAGGTGTAAAATGTCTAATATATCCAATATTGATTTTGAAAATCTCAGTCGTGATGACTTAATAGCTATTTTAGAATGCAAAAAAGAAGACATTCTGGAAATCATGGCTCGAGCTAACTCTAAAAGAGAGCACAATTATGTCACATATTCTAAGAATGTGTTCATTCCACTTACAAAGATATGCAGAAATGATTGTGGATACTGTGCATTCAAGCAAAGCCCAGATGACCCTGATGCAATCATATTGCTCGAAAGGCAAGAGGTATTGGCTACCTTAAGGGAAGCTGAAAAATATGGCTGCAAAGAGGCATTGTTTACAATGGGTGAAGATGCAGACACCGAAGAGGCAGTTAAAGCAAAGCTGGATAAATTAGGCTTTAATAATATGTGCGAATACATCTATGACATCTGCAAGATGACCGTTGAAGAGACTGAACTTCTTCCACATACAAATGCAGGAAACTTCTCATATGATGATATGAAAATGCTCAAGGAGTACAATATCTCAATGGGAATGATGCTTGAAAGCTCATCTGAAAGATTGATGAGCACAATAGCCCACGAGAAAAGTCCTGGAAAAGATCCAAAAATACGTCTTGAAACAATTGAAAATGCTGGAAAGCTCAATATTGCATACACAACTGGAATACTTATTGGAATCGGTGAAACAAAGGAAGAAATAGCTGATTCATTGCTTAAAATAAAAGAGCTTTGTGATAAGTATGGCCACATCCAAGAGGTTATCATTCAAAACTTTACTGTTAGCCCTGGAATCGAAATGGAAAACTATGAAGAGCCAAGTCTTTTGGATATGGTTAGAACAGTTGCAGCTGCACAATTGCTTTTCGATGAAGATGTTTCAGTTCAAGTTCCACCAAACTTAAACTATGAAACAAGCCAAATATTCCTTCTCTGCGGTACTGATGACTGGGGAGGAGTATCTCCACTTAGTGAAGATTATGTAAATCCATCATCTCCATGGCCAACTCTTGAAAAATTAGAAAAACTAACCAATGATGCAGGATACGAATTGAAAGAGAGATTGGCAATCTATGAAAAATACATAAATGAAAAATATATTGAAAATCCAGTTTTACTGGAAAAAACAAAAAGAGCACAAGAAGAGATTGAAAATAAATAATCTCTTCAAAAAAAATATTCAATTATAAGAGATTAAGAATCTAATCTCTTCAAATAATTTTAATCTATAAAAAGATTCTACCTAGTTTTAAAAGTGATTTTGGATCTGCCTTGATAACCACTTTTACGATATCGGTTGTAGTTAACTTTTCAAATTCCATTTCCTTGAATTTATGAGCGATCTTATTGATGTCATCGTCATCTAAAGTCCATAAATATTCAGTGACCTTAGTGTATTTTTGCATCTCAGCACCCATTTCATCCAAATAGAGCTTTTCATACTTCTTAAGGAAATTCTTGGAACAGTCACCTGATTTTATAGCTTCCACTGCAACTTCACCAGCAAATCTTCCACCTAACATACCATTGGTGATTCCTCCACCGGTAAGAGGATTCACTTGACTTGCAGCATCCCCTACAAGCATGATATTGTCTCCGTACATTTCCTTGACAAGCCCTCCAACCGGATCTCCACCAGCATTCAATTCAACTGCTTGAGCCTCTTGGGTTGCATAACAGTTGTCTACAGCATCAACAAGGTATTCGTAAGCGGATTTTTCAGCCATATTTGTAATTATTCCAAGGCCAGCATTTACAACATCTCCACCTTTAGGGAATAGCCAGAAATATCCTCCAGGAGCTACACTGCCGAAATAGAACTCAAGATAATCATTTCTTTTCATTTTAGCATTGCACATTTCATATTGAACGCCAGCCACCATATGCTGAGGCTTGATATAAGCATTGAGTCCTGCCCATTTAGCTACATGGGACTCAGGGCCATCTGCTCCAATGATGATTTTAGCATGAATATCAAAGGTTTTCCCCATGGATTCGCAAGTGACAGTGAATGTTCCGTCTTTTTCTCTTTTAAGGCCTTTTGCTTGGGTCTTGATTCTGATTTCTGCTCCTTCCCTTGCAGCAACGGCCGCCATGTGCTTATCAAATACCTTACGCTCAAGCACATATCCTGCATCAGGCAAATCGATTTGGTCTTCACTAAGCCAAATATCTGTTCCGTCAGGAGCAACAAATCTTACTCCGCTGATTTCATTAGTGACCCAATGAGGATCCATTTCAAGGTCCAATTTTTCAAAAATCTTTTTTGAAACCCCTTCAGCACATCTTTTAGGAAATCCAATTTCAGATTTTTTATCTATAACTATTACATCCACTCCTCCTTTAGCTGCAAATCTTGCAGCAGAAGAGCCTGCAGGTCCAGCACCAATCACTAATACATCAGTTTCAATCATAATAATTCTTCCCTAAAACATGATAAACATGATTTCTGTTTAATCATAATAATTCGTTTTATACACTATCTTATATATTACAATTTTCACTAAACAGATATAAAAAATTTTTTAATAAATTCTCACTTAATTAATTCTTGCATCCAAGACTATATGCTCTACACCTGGAGCATACCTTTTGATCTTTTGAATGTTCAAAACTTCAACTTCCCTTTCTCCACATTCCCAAGCAATCTCTTTCAACCTCTCATACGGACGGGTTTCAATCAACTTATCAGGAACGGTTTCATGATAATGGATTATTCCACCATCCTTTACGCATTCCATAGCAGGCCTTAAGAAGTGATGAGTTGTTTTCACATAGCCCATCAATACCCTATCAGCGGAATATTTAGGGGCTTCAACAGCACAATCCCCTAAAATTGGAATCATCCTATCATAATTTGCCTTTTCATTGATTCTGTTTAACTCAATGTTTTTCTTAAGGAAATGATAGGAATTTGGATTAATCTCAATTGAGCAAATCTGTTTCGCTTGACTGTGAACACCAATTGGAATTGAAAAGTAACCGATTCCAGCAAACATATCCACTACCGTCTCACCCTTTGTAACCAATTTGGCAATCCTTAATCTTTCATTATTGTTTCCCTTAGCCCACATGACTTTAGATAAGTCAAGATTAAAGAGACATCCGTTTTCCTTATGGATAGTCTCTGTCTCATCACCATACAAGAGACTTATGGTAGGTTCCCTCTTTTGCCCATCGATCTTTTCAATCTTAATAATTGATTTTACATTATGTTCTGAAGCAATTGACTCTAAATTCTCCGAAGAGTCCTCACTGAACTTATTGTCAACAATTAAGATATCTCCAATTTTCTTCCATTTCAAAAAATCACCAGAAAATGATAAACCATTTATATTTAAATTCAATGATTATAATTTATTTTAATAAAATAATATATTTTTTGCAATGAATCAAAAAACTTAAAAAAATAAACCATTTGACAAAAATATCAAACTAATTTAAAAACATTTATATAATACGAAATTAATAATAAATGTAAATACATTAAAATAAATTAAAGTTATTAAAATCAATATTAATTATTTAAGAAAAATATTGATTAGAAATAGGTAGTTTGAATAAAAATATAAAAATACAAAGTTAAATTAAAAATAAAGAAAGAATTAATCTTTAATAAAAAAAATAATCTAATATAAATAAATAAAAAATTTTTGAAAATCACGAAAAAATAAATTTTATGATAGAAATTATTTGAAAATTGTCCAAAATAACGAAACTATTATATATAATGTATAACATAATAAGAATAGGTTAGGAAAAGCGGTTATATTAGTGTAAGTATAACTTAATTTTATCAATTTTATATAACTTTGAAAACCTAACTTTTCTAATTTTAATTAATAATAATTTCAATCATTATTAAGATTATATTTTATTATTTAAGATTATTTTATGCTTTAAATTTAATTTTACATTATTATACGAGGTGTATTAATATGGCTGATAAAAACACATTTGAAGGTACCACAACTGTCGGTATTACCTGTAAAGATGGTGTTGTATTTGCAAGCGAAAGAAGAGCAAGTATGGGAAACCTTGTTGCTCACAAAGTAGCTGAAAAGATATTTAAAATTGACAATCACATTGCAGCTACCATTGCAGGATCTGTTGCAGATGCACAAAGCTTAATGAAAATCATTAGCGCTGAAACTGCATTATACAGATTAAGAAATGGTAAAGACATTAGCTTAGAAGCTGCTGCAGCTGTAAGTTCTAACATATTACACTCCTCACCAGCATATGTACAAACTCTTATCGGAGGAGTAGATGACACTGGTGCATCAATCTATTCTTTAGATGCAGCAGGTGGTATGATTAAGGATACCTTCATTTCTACCGGTTCCGGTTCTACATTTGCATATGGTGTTCTTGAAGACAGATTCCACGAAGACATCACTGTAGAAGAAGCTAAGGAATTAGCTTTAAGAGCTATCAAAGCTGCTACAGAAAGAGACACTTACTCTGGAAATGGCTTCTTAGTAGCTGAAGTTACTAAAGATGGATACAAAATGTTAGAAAAAGAAGAAGTTGAATCTATTATTGAAAAAATTAATAGCTAAAAAATATATACGAATTATTTATTTTTTAACTTTATTTTACAACTAATTTTACATATTACAGTATAGATAGTATATGCAATAAATTAAGTAAACATCTTTTTTATGACACAGAAGCTGTTTATTTAATCCCTAAGAATATTGATATCGTAGATTAAAATCAATATTCTTAACTTTTAATTTAATTTTAAATCCTAAGTTTGACATTTATATAATTTATATTAGACAATTTTAGGATTTACTGATTAGTTAATCGGTTTAATTATTGAATTTTAAACGGCTTATTTAAAAATTAACCAAAATTTACTTAACGAATATTTTTATAATTGAGAGTTCCATAAGGAATTTAGAAAAAATTTAAAGAAATTAAAACGAAAAAAATATTGATTTTATACCATATGCTAATTTTATACGTCTATTTTTCGAAGTGATAATATGGCTTCAAACGTTTTAGAAGAAATCAAACAAAAAATTACAAAAAAACTACCTGATGAAGTTCAATTAGCCAATATTGAATTTGAAGGTCCTGAGGTTGTTATATATACAAAAAACCCAGACATTGTAGCAGACAATGGGGACTTAATCAGAAACTTGGCCAAAGAACTTAGAAAAAGAATCATAATCAGATCAGACAAATCAGTTTTATTACCATACGAAGAAACTATTCAAAAAGTCGAAGAGATCGTTCCAGAAGATGCTGAAATCAGCAACATCACTTTTGATGAAGTTACCAACGAAGTGGTTATAGAAGCTACCAAACCTGGACTTGTAATTGGAAAATATGGAGTGACCTCAAGAGAAATCGTTAGAAAAACCGGATGGGCTCCAAAGATTTTAAGAAGTCCTCCAATCAGATCTGAAATTATCGACAGAATCAGAAATACCTTGATGCACAACAGTAAGGAAAGAAAGAAAATCTTACAGACTTTAGGTGCAAGAATCCACCAAGGCGGAAAATATGATAACGATTGGACCAGATTAACCGCTATGGGAGGATTTAAAGAGGTAGGACGTTCCTGCATGTTACTTCAAACTCCAAACAGTAGAGTATTGCTTGATTGTGGAGTAAACGTAGCAGGGCAAGATGAAAAAAGTTCATTCCCAATGCTCGGAGTTCCTGAATTTTCAATTCAAGATCTTGATGCTGTTGTAGTATCTCACGCTCACTTGGACCACTGTGGATTCATCCCTTACCTTTACCATTACGGATACGAAGGTCCTGTATACTGTACCTCTGCAACAAGAGACCTGATGACTTTGTTGCAATTGGATTACATTGACATTGCACATAGGGAAAACAACCCACTTCCTTTCAATGTAAAGCATGTGCAAAAGATGATCAAGCACACAATCACTCTTGACTATGGAGTTGTAACTGACATATCTCCAGACATCAAATTGACATTGCATAATGCAGGCCATATTTTAGGTTCTGCTATGTGTCACTTCCACATTGGTGACGGTGCACATAACTTGCTTTACACTGGAGACTTCAAATATGAAAGAAGCAGACTCTTGGAACCTGCAACCACAAGATTCCCTAGAGTGGAAAGCTGCATTATGGAAAGTACATATGGTGGACATGAAGATGTAACCCCATCAAGAAACAATGCAGAAAAAGAATTAATGAAGACCATCTACAAAACCTTAAAACGTGGCGGAAAAGTCTTGGTTCCTGTATTTGCAGTAGGAAGAGCACAAGAATTGATGATTGTGCTTGAAGAGTACATGCGTCATGGAATGGTTGATGAAGTGCCAATCCATCTTGACGGTATGATTTGGGAAGCTACTGCAGTGCACACTGCAAGACCTGAGTACTTAAGCAAAGACTTAAGAGACCAAATCTTCCATATGGGAAGAAACCCATTCATTTCAGAATCATTCAATAAGGTTCAAAACAATGCTGAAAGAAAACAAATCGTTGAAGGAGAGCCTTCAATTATCCTTTCAACATCAGGTATGATGACTGGTGGAAACTCTGTAGAGTACTTCAAATGGTTATGTGAAGACAAGAACAATTCCATCATTTTCGTAGGTTACCAATCTGAAGGATCCCTTGGTAGAAAGATCCAAAAAGGACACAAGGAAATACCATTGGAAGATGAAACTGGTAAAAAGAGAATCTACAATGTTAAAATGGATGTCAAAACCATTGAAGGATTCAGTGGTCACTCCAACAGAAGACAATTGATGGAATTTGCAAAAAGATTGCATCCAAGACCTGATAAGATCATCACTTGTCACGGAGACCCATATAAAACTGTTGACTTGGCTTCAAGCATTCACAGAAGTTATAAGGTAGAGACTAAAACTCCACTTATCCTTGAAGCAACCAGACTTCAATAATTTTAAATATTTTCAAATATTTATTATCTTAAAATAATTGTTATTTTAAGATTTTTTTTATTTTAAAATATTTTTTTAAATATTTTATATTTAAAACTGAAATTTATTTTTTTTAATTTTTAATTCAAAATTATCATTGATTATTCTAAAATAATTAATATAATATAAATAATAGCTAAAACAAATATTAAAATGTTAGTTATTATTTAATTGTTAATAATAGCCTATTTAAATAAAAATTTAAATAAAAACTTTTTAAAAAATAAAAAAATTTTATAATTATTATTAGGTGAATTTTATGGTTACTTATTCAGAATCTGGTGTTGACATTGACCTTGAAGCATTAACCGTTTCAAAATTAGCTTCAAAATTACAACCAACATTAGAATACAGAAATATTATTACTGACAGCGGACACTTTGCAGCATTGGTCGAACTTGGCGATAAGGCTATTGCAATGAGTACTGATGGTGTAGGAAGTAAAATATTAGTTGCAAAAATGATGGAAAAATATGATACTGTTGGAATTGACATGATTGCAATGGTAGTTAACGATATCCTTTGTGTAGGTGCGGAACCTATTGCATTAGTTGACTACTTAGCAGTTGAAGAACCAGACCCAAAAGTAGCTGAAGAAATTGCAGACGGTCTTGTCCAAGGGGCAAAAGAATCACAAATTGCAATTATTGGTGGAGAAACCGCTTCACTTCCAGGTATTGTAAAGGACTTTGACTTAGCAGGAACAGGTATCGGTTTTGTAGACAAGGATAAAATCATAACTGGTGCAGATATCCAAGAAGGAGATGTATTAATCGGCCTTAGAAGTAGCGGTATTCACAGTAACGGTTTAAGCTTAGCTAGAAGAGCAATCTTTGAAGAAGGTGGATTCGACGTTAACGATAAAATGCCTAACGGTGAAACCACTATCGGAGAAGAGTTATTGAAACCAACCCAATTGTATGTTAAAGCAATCGTTGAACTTTTAAAACATGATTTCAACATCAAAGGTCTTGCTCATATGACTGGTGGTGGAGTAAACAACCTTTCAAGACTTAAAAAAGGAATCGGTTTTGACATTACAGATTACCCAGAACCACAAGACATATTTAAATTAATCTACCAGCAAGGAGTTCCTTTAGAGGAAATGTATAAGGTTTTCAATATGGGTGTAGGATTCTGTGTAATTGCAAGCCCAGAAGAAGCAGATGCTGTTGTAGAAGCATTGAATGAAAACATTGAAGCACAAATTGTAGGAACAGTTACTGCTGAAGAAAAGATTACTGTAAAAACATTTGAAGGAACTGTAATTGAATACTAATTCCAATTCAAAAAAATACATAAAATTCCAATAATAATTTTAAAAAATAATTTAAAAAACAATCAATATTACAAAGATATTTCAACAAATGCCAATCATTTAGGAGGGAAAATATGAGAATTAGTGTTGAAAATGAAAGAAAACTTGTAAATGAAATCTTAATCAACATTGGAGTTCAAGAATATCATGCAAAAATCATTACCGAAGCAACTTTAGACTCTGATTTAAAAGGTTTCACTTCACATGGACTTGGAAGATTCCCACAATACATCAGAGGAATCAATAACGGTTTTATTGAAACCAAAGGAGATTATGAAATTGTCAAAGATGAGGATTCCATTGCACTCATTGATGGAAAAAGCTTATTCGGACAATACATTGCACATGAAGCAATGATGATGGCAATCAATAAGGCAAAGGAAACCGGTATCGCTGCAGTAGGTACCTTCAATTCTAACCACTTTGGAATAACCGGTTATTATTCTGACTTAGCTATTAGAAATGACATGATTGGTATTGTAATTTGTAACACTGAACCTGGAGTAGCACCATTAGGTGGTAAGAAAGCTATTCTCGGAACTAACCCAATAGCTATTGGTATCCCTTCCGAAACTTATATTGCTGTTGATATGGCAACTTCTGTAAGCGCAAGAGGAAAATTATTAGAAGCAAAAAGAAAAGGTGAGGAAATTCCTCCAAACACTGCAATTGACAAGGATGGAAATCCAACCACTGATCCTGAAGCTGCATTAGAAGGCTCTATCCTTCCATTTGGTGGAGTAAAAGGATACGCTTTAAGCTTTATGATTGAAATAATGACAGGACCTTTAGTAAACGCTGCATTTGGTACCAACGTAACCGGTACTGCAGGAGACTATAAGGAAGACTGCAACAAAGGTGACTTGTTTGTTGCAATCAATCCTGCAAAATTCGTTTCAATTGATGCATTCAAAGAGCAAGTTGAAGAATTCGTCACAGAAATCAGAGAATCCGGAAACACTTTCATTCCTGGAGATCTCGAAGTAAAAAGAATTGCTGAAAATGAAGAAAATGGTTTAGAAATAGATGAAAAACTCTATGAAACCTTAAAAGAAATCTGTGATGCTGAAAATATAGATTTAGACAGTTACTTAACTGAATAAATCTAACTTTTTTCTTTTTTACTATTTTACTATTTTACTTTTCTACTTTTATTTTACTATTTTAATTTTTTTACTAATTTTTATTAATCTTATTTTTTTTCTGATCCTAATTTTACAATTTACAAATTTTATAAATTTCTATAATTGAATTATTTTTGAAAAAAATTAAAATTCAAATTTCATTTTTCGCTGCTTTTTTTAAAAAGTTTTATGAAAATAAGACTAAAATTTTAACTTTCAATGAACTATGAAAATTTTAATAATAAAAGTTCATTAAAATATAGTTTATATTAAAAAGTATTAAAATAATTAATCATATTTTTAAAATACTGAAAGTATGAATCCCATTATAAATTTTGATAATTGATAATCTACATCACACAGATGAGAAATGACAAAATAGTGAAAAAATGAAAAAATTATTTTTTGAAAAATAGAAATTGAAATTTTTGAAAAAATGAAAAATTAAAATTTCAAAAATTATTAAAAAAATGTTTAGAAAAATTGAAAAATAAAAATTTAAAAATATTATTAAAAAAAATTTTTTTAAAAAAAATAGAAAGTGAATTTTAAAATAAAAAATTAAAAAAATTAAATTGCACAAGATGGTGCAAATCCTAAGTCATTCAATAATGTATCGAGACCTTTTTCTGCCATGACCACATCATCGACCAGACAGAAGATTCCTAACTTTCCTTCCTTAATGAAATTTGAAAGTTTGCTTGCATCATCCAAAAGTTCAGATGCATCATCTTCAGCAATTGTGAAGAACAAATCTGTTTCCATCATATTAAGTGAACTGTTTACATTGAACTTTGAATCAATAGCTCCTTCTGTTCTTTCAATGAGCAGGAAATTCTTATCAGTCTCACCAACAAAGAATGCGACTTTGGTTCCGGGACTTAAGACTGCAAAATATTGCTCACTATCACTGACAAACTTATCCCATAAATTATTATCATGAACCTTGACTGGCTTTACCATAAAATCACCTAAAAGAAATATTGGGAAATAAATAAGAAAATTATCTAAAATTAAATTAATAGATAACTAAAATCAAATAAAATTATAAAAATTAATCCAATTCAATTTCCTTGATTTTATTTTCAATAACTTCCTTCACTATTGAAACGCAGATTTCCCCTTCTTCATCCAATCTTGCAGCATCATTTGCCTTATGTTCGGTTTCAGCTAAAATGTCTCCAACATTAAGCTCATCCACAATTTCAATGCCCTTTTGCTCTAGTATTTTACCAACACAATTTCCTTCACACCCATTAATAGCTAAAATAGGGTATTTGTCAAGCATTCTTTTAAATCCTGTGACATTTGCAGAAGTTGAACCCATACAAATTGATAAAATTTCCACATCATCAATAGCTAAGTCATGAACTGCAACTCTTGCAACCAATCCATTAGGACTCATTCCACTGCATGCTGCCAAAGCAATCTTCTCTTCCATAATCATACTTCCTTCAAATAATTATAATTAATTTTTCAATAAATGTGATTTTTTATTTTTTTAGATAAGTTTAATAAAATTTTAAATTTTATTCCTTTTTCATTTCAGGCACATACTTAGCATAGAAACCATCAGTATCTGCATAAATAGCCTTGAAACCATAATCTTCCGCTTCCTTCATTGCCTTTTTAATATGCTGACGTCCCCAAGCAGTAATTGATTGAGCACATTCAAATGAATACCAACGGAATCTCAAGAATCCATAAACTCCATACATTGTATTTGCCAAACGTTTCAACGCTTGCTGCTGAACATCCAAACTCTTCTTCAGGATTGGATCATCTGTTGCTTTCATCCTATTCTTAACAGCAAACCTTTCATTTAGAATATCCTCTAAAGCTGAAGGAATGAATCCTTGAGGTTCTTTCTTGAACTTGAAGAAGTGTTCTGGTGAGATGTAATACTCTTCATCATTATCGATTTCAGAAGAGAGTTCCTCTTCTCTTAGACTATCTATATCATCATAACCTGTTTCAAAGTCTTCAAATTTTGCATTATATGAAACATTATCCTTAACCAAAACATCTGGAGAAATGTTTTTTGAAATGATCAATGTAGGGTACAGGCTCTTGAAGTCGAACTGAACCAAATTCTCATGCAATCCGATTTCTGGCTCTTTAACATAACCTCCAGAATTGCTTCCCCTTTCCTTGATGTTTTTCATAGTCATGTTTGGCTTATTCGGCACAACCTCATCAACCTCATAAGCTTTTCTAACCAAATACCATTCCGCTTGCTGACCGGTTGCCATACGGGTTACATCAACAAAAGGCTGACCAACGATACGAGTCAATTCCAAATTCAAAGGCAATGTTTCCTGAGCAATCTTCAAGGTGGATACAACATCATCCAAGGAATACTTGAACAGGTTCTTAAGTTCCCTTCCTCCATTGTCCCAGAATTCATAGATTCTGTCTCCAGGAACATCTATCTTTTCCTCGCCAAAGAACTCAAAGTATACTCTCTCTAAAGTGTATCTGTCAAGTGACATGTATCTTCTCATAACCAAATACAAGTCAACATGAAGAAGCCCTTTGAATGTAGCCGCATTGTTGAAACCTCTTCTAATGAACTTGATGCTTGATCCATCAACACCTAAATCCAAGTCAAGGCCCCAAAGCTTTGCCCTATCCTTAAGGTATGGGAAGTCAAATACATCAGAGTTATATCCTATGATAATGTCAATATTGTTTTCCTTAACAGTTTTAATGAAGGATTCAATCATTTCCTTTTCAGAGTCAACCTTTTCTATAAAGTACATTTCAGGATCATGTTCAAACTCATCCCCTTTAGTTGAAATGACTTTTCTAACTCCTACATTGCTGTCAATTCCAATCATGATGATTTCATCCTCATTAGGATTAGGCATTCCATGAGGGTTTCTAACTTCCAAGTCAAAGCTCATCATCCTGAACTGTTGGAAATCGGTATTTGCAGTTTTAGGAGATTCACTCAATTTAAGGATTTCAAGGGAATCGTCATCACTGCCTATGGTTTCAAATGAGTCAATAAGTTCTCCCTCTAACTCCAATTCAGCCATAGGAACCAATCCATTGTCAATTAAGTATCTTCTATAGAATGGAATGTCATGTTCCCTAAGCTGTTTTACAGAGTCCAAATCCCAAATCTTGTCTCTGTATTTAGGCACATCTTGAGGATGGTTAAAGCTGAGTTTAATGAATTCAGTAGGAACCTGAAAATCCTTCTTAAGGACTTTTTCAAGTTTTGTAAACTCCAGTTCCTCTTCCTTTTCAAGCTCTTTTAAATCATTTATGCATTTATCAATATCATCTACAGGCAAGATATACAAATAAGGAACGAAACTGTCATCTAATGCAATCAAGTCATTGGATTTCTCTCCCTTTACCTTACCGAATAATCTCATGACTGGCTTTTCATCATGAGTGATATAATCAATGTCTAAAAGAACAATGTTTCTTTTTACCATCCTATCCACCAAATTTTTTTATAATAATCAATAATTATCAGATTCATTATTTTCCAATTTCTCTATCTCTAATTTATCCTTTTCCAACTCTTCCTTAAAGGACTTGATAACCGCATATGCAATTCCCAAAATCAAAGGGCCCAATATGAAACCAACAATTCCAAATACATAAGGTCCTGCCATAAATCCAACCAAAAGGATTAAGGAAGGCATGTCAGCATAATTGCTTGCAAGCATTGGACGAATGTACATATCGCTCAAGCTTAATACGAATCCCCATAATATTGTAAGGATTCCTTGAGCTATGTCTCCAGCAACAAAGAATGCATAGATTGCCAATGCCCAATAAACTATCCATGGACCGAAGATAGGAACCAGCTGTGCAATGCCTGTAACGATTCCTAAAAACAATGCAAACTTATATCCTAAGAAATAATAGCCTACACCACCCATAAGACCTATAACAATAGCTGTCAAGAAATGACCATAGAAGATGGATTTTAGAACATTTGCAACATCATCCAAGGTTCTCTCAAAGAAAGACCTATGCTCTTTTGGAATGAATACGAAAATATATTCCATAACCTTATCGCCATCACGAGTGAAATAATAAATGGAACAGATCAGGACAAACAATTGAACCAGCACATCTGAAAACTTCCTTATGAACCTTATGGCATAATTGAATATGTAAGTTAAGGCTTCATGCACTCCGCTAGTCAATAGCCCTAAGTAAGGTTTAATAAATCCTTGAAGTTCCACAGGCAATGCTTGGACAAATGTGTTAATAGCCAAATTCAAATCAATTCCTGAACTTACAGAAAGATTATGGGAAGCGAAAAACATATCCGCAAAAACTGCTGTTTCCCAAAATACGTATATGAACAATAGTATCAATGGAATGATTACCACTATTATCGCCAGGAATATAGAAATTGAAGTGATCTTGATTTTTGATTGAATCCTATTGGCAACTGGTTTGATACCATAAGCAATCATTGCTCCAAGCAAAATCATATTCAAAACCGGCATGACTGTAAATAATGACAATAATAAGAAAATTATTATAATCACTATATGCAGACCATATTTGCTTTCACTAAGATTAAACATGTTATCATTAAATAAATTATTGCTAATATTTTTTTAAATTAAATAATATTGAAACGTTAAATGATTTAGAAATACTCTTTCATTCCAGATGCAGTTCTATGGAATTTACCGAACTCAACGATTTCAGAAACCTGATCAGATGAGAAAACAGGTCCTTCAGCACATATTCTCCATCCGGTATTGTCTACACAGCATTGACCGCAAACACCTATAGCACATTTCATATAACGTTCCATAGAGTATTCACCTTCAATCATATTGGATTCTAAACTACCATACAATGGTCTCATCATGACTTCAGGACCGCATACAACAGCCCAATCATATTCCTTGTGTTCAATCAATTGCAATACCCTATGGGTTGCAAATCCTTTGAAACCGCATGAACCGTCATCAGTGCAAGTATATACTTTAGCACCTTTTGATTTTAAACGTTCATCGAACAATAGCTCATCCTTGGTCTGTGCAGCACAAACAACATCCACTTGAGCCTTATTTTTCAATGCCGCTTCAGTAAATGATGCTATAGGAGCCATTCCGACTCCACCACCAATAGCTAAGACTCTCATTCCTTTCAAATCAGTGTCGAAGCCATTTCCATATGGTCCTCTAAGACCTAACTTGTCACCTTCCTTTAAGGTATGCAAGTCTTCAGTGAACTCTCCAACCTTCTTAACGGTTATTCCAAGTTCTCCCTTACCTACATCGATGTATGAAATGGACATTGGCTTTTCGTCCTTGAAATTCCAGACCATGACAAACTGTCCAGGAGTAGGAATGTTTTCACCAACCATAGTCCAATCAAAAATAAAAGTCTTGATTGTAGGAGTCTCTTCAATAATCTTTTTTATCTCTATAACTTGAGGTACATTCATTCTATCACCCACTTGAACTATGGCTCCTTATGAGCAAAGCCCACCATATCATTAATTGAATCAAATTCACTTTCCTCTATAAACTCTTCCAAGTCGCTTGTAATCCTTCCGAATATTTCAGGACCTTCATACATGATTGAAGTACCAATTTGAACAGCGCTTGCACCTGCATAGAGGAACTCTATTACATCAGCATAATTGCGTATTCCCCCAACACCAACAATTGGAATGTCAGTTGCGGCAAATGCATCATAAACGCAACGAACAGCTATTGGCTTAATTGCAGGCCCGCTCATTCCACCGAACTTATTTGCAAGTATTGGATTTCCAGTTACAATATCTATTTTCATTCCAGGACCTAATGAATTGATCAATGTCAATCCATCTGCTCCACCTTCTTCAGCTGCAACTGCAATTTCAGAAATGTCAGTTACATTTGGAGTCAATTTTGCAAGAATAGGCACATCAACAGCATCTTTAACTGCCTTTACAACATTTCTAGTCAATTCCGGATTTTGGCCGATGGAAGCTCCGTAACCTTCCATTGCATGAGGACATGATACATTCAATTCAATCATATCAACCAAATCCTCTACCTTTCCTGCAACATATGCAAACTCATCAGGAGTTGCACCATAAATTGAAGCGATTGATTTTCCCTTTATGCGGTCAACCTTTTCCAATTCATCGATGAAAGCTTCAACTCCCGGACTTGAAAGTCCAATTGCATTAATGATTCCTCCTTCTACAGCAACTGTAGTTGGATTCTTATAGCCGTCATTAGGTTCCTTTGAAAATGATTTGGATACAACTGCACCAGCACCAGATTTTAAAATCCAATTAAGGGAAGATGCATGGCTTCCCAATACACCTGCAGCAAGCATCAATGGATTTCTTAACCTGACACCACATAATTTAGTTTTTAACATGAATAACCTCCAATAAAAACATGAATGATAAGCATAACTAATTTCTCTTATATAATATTTTAATAATTCAATATAATTATTTTAATAATATAATATAATTTTATACTATTTTAATATATGGAAACTATATGATATATAATTATTTAGTTTTCGTGTGGAAAATTAACGAAAATTTAGTAAAAAATTAGTCAGAAATTGAGAAAAATTATCTAAAATAATGTAAAATATATTAGATAAAAAAATTAAAATAAGATTATGGAATTTTATATAACACAATGTATTGCAGGATTTATTGCATTTGATGAAGATCTTCAAATTGCTGATTATAAGCTTTTTACAGAAGATGAAGTGGTTTCAAATCTCATCAAGATAGAGGAAAATGAGATTTTAGATGAAGAGATTGAACTCATTAATGGAATAAAGTTGGAATCAATCGAAGAGGATAAGATAATTATAGAAACCACAAAAAGGAAATCCCAATACAAGGAACTTGAAAATTATGAAAATATTGAAGTGAAAACTCCAAACAAAGGTGGAGAACACTTAAGAAGCAATATTGACAATGTCTTTGAAGAAATTGGATTTTCAAAAAGTCAAGATGAAATCACTCAAATCTATGAAAAGCTAGCAATCCATAAAATCAAAAAGTCTTCACAGGAAGCCGACAAGCTATTGATTCAGGCAATAAACTCTGTAGACGACATTGATGAATCAATCAGCAAACTAGTTGAACGCATTCGTGACTGGTACACAATCTATTTCCCAGAAATGGATACTATAAGCAATAATGAAACTTACATAAAGCTAATAGCTGAAAGCGAGAATAGGGAAGACATTTTGGAAAACTTCATGGAGCATTTCAGTGGAGAGATTGAGGAAAGTGCTGGTGCTGACATTGAAGAAGAAGACTTGATGATGTTGAAGAGCTTTGCAGAATCAATCTATTCACTTCAAAAGTCAAGAAAGGAACTTGAAACTTATATCGATTCTAAAATGGAAGCCATTGCTCCTAACTTAAGAGACTTATTAGGATCCACATTAGGTGCCAAATTAATTGCACACATTGGAAGCATAAAAAGATTAGCAACCTATCCTGCAAGTGTTATTCAGATAATGGGTGCTGAAAAGGCAATATTCAGACATTTGAAAACTGGAGAACGTCCTCCAAAGCATGGGTTGATATTCCAACACCCAAGTGTTCGTGGAGCTAAATGGTGGAACAGAGGAAAGATAGCTAGAAACCTTGCATTGAAGATTACACTTGCTGTAAGAAAGGATGTATTCTCTGGAGAGTATGATCCAAGCATTGCAGAGGATTATCTCAAGAAAGTTGAACAAATAGAAAAGGAAAATCCATTCCCTAAAAAGACAAGCCAAAAAAGGGCAAGGGAAAGAAAGGCAGAGAAAGACAAAGGGAAAGGAAAAAGCAAGAAATACAAAGGAAACAAGAAAAACAAGAAGAATAAAAAGAAACGAAGAAAATAATCATTTAACTATGTGATTATAAATCCTAATTTCTAAAATTCTAAAATCTTAAATTCTGAAATCTAAAATCTAAAATTCCTAATAATTATAAATTCATATAAAGATGTGAAAAAATGAACATATTTTACAAAGATGGTGAAATAGCTACCAGAAACTTAAGTCCAGGGATTAGAGTCTATGATGAAAGACTCATTCAAGATGGAGATGAAGAGTACAGAATCTGGAATCCAAGAAGATCCAAATTAGCTGCAGCATTATTGAATGGATTGGAAGGAATTGAATTAAACAACGATTCTAAAGTATTATACTTAGGCGCTTCAACAGGAACAACTGTTTCACACATTTCTGACATTTGCGATGAGGGATTGATTTATGCTGTGGAATTTTCACCAGTCAGCATGAAAAAGCTGGTCAGATTATCCCAAAAGAGAAACAATATCATGCCGCTCCTTGCAGATGCAACCAAACCGAAATATTACTTGAACAAAGTTGAAAAGGTGGACTTGGTTTACTGTGATGTTGCACAGGAAAAACAGAGCGAACTCTTCATGGATAACATGGATTTATTCCTTAAGGAAGATGGGCAAGGACTCATTACAATAAAAGCAAGAAGCATTGATGTTATTCAAAAGCCTAAAAAAATATTCAAGGATGAAGCTAAAAAAATAAAAGAGAATGGTTATTCCATTTTGGAAAAGATTAAATTAGAACCTTATGAAAAGGACCATATAGCTTTTCTTGTGGAGAAATCTTTTTAAAACAACATATAATCATTTTTGAAAAAAATCATTTTTCAAAAACCATACATAACTCTTATTTTAATCTAAAACCACCATTTTATTATTTAAATTATAAAATAAAAAGTAAGCTTTTTATATAATATATTTCATCATGAAATATAGATAATTATCAAAAAAATAAAACATACATTTTTAATAAGAATAATTCAAGTAATTATAGATTACTAATATAAATTTAAAGCTCAAAAAACCCTTATTTTATAAGTATTACTTTTATCAAAAAATTTGATTTCAAAAGAGTAATATACATTAGAATTTTTAAAAAAAATAGATTAAAATTTACTGAAAATCAGAAATAAAACTAATTCAATTTTAAAAATTAATCTAAGAATAAAATAACATAATTATTAGTAATTTTAAGAAGAAATACGAATTTAGTATAACTACGAACAATCTCAAAAAAGTATTACTACTGAAAGCTTTTTATATAAGAATATTACAAATATATATTTGCTAATGCAATAAAAAAAGAGTTCATAAAAATATCCTCTAGGTTAATTCACTCATAAAAAACACTCCATAATTAAATAGCTTAGAGGATTGAACTTTTTTTGTAAAATAAACTATTTTTAACTCTTTTTTAACAAAATTTTATTAAAATTTTAAAAAATATTTCTAATTTTTCTTTATTTTTAAAAATAAGAAAGAACTACTAATTTTTGTAAAAAAGTAATACTTTTTTTAATTATTATCTAAATATGGGGAAAATGTAAGTATTAATAAAACTAAAAGAAAATATTTAAAATTTATATAGAAAAATAAGGAAAAATATAAGAAAAAAATTATATAACGAACTAAAAAATAATGAGAATAAGATCATCCCAAAAAAAGGATTGGAAAATAAAAAATTAAAATAAAAATAGCAATAAAAAAAGAAAAAATTGAATCAAACTTTTAAAGTCTGAAATCAATTCAATTTTTTAGAAATCTCATCAAATATGGATTTGGAAATCTCTTTTTTGGAATTCAATGAAACCTTCTTGATTTCATCACTTACAAGAATTACCTCATTGGTTTCAGATCCAAATCCGCATCCTGCATTTGCAACATCATTCGCTACAACCAAATCAGTTCCTGCTTCTTGCATTTGAGTCTTAGCACACTCAATCATTTTCTCTTCTGAAATGTTGTATTCCGCCTTGAATCCAACCAAAAAGATATTTTCATTGATCTTCTTGATTCTTTGGATGATTTTTGCAACAGGCTCAAATTCCAATGACAAGTTATAGGATGAAGAGATTTTAGAATCTTCCTTGCTGATTGGAGTAAAATCAGAAACAGCTGCAGTAGCTATGAAAACATCAAAATCAGGAATCAACTCATCTATCTTCTCATTCATCAAAGTAGTTGATTCTGCATCAATCACATTGAATGCCTTTGGAATTGAAACTTCATGATGTGCAGCTAAAATAGTCAAATTAGCTCCTCTAACGAATGCTTCCTTAGCCAATTCCAAACCCATCCTACCAGAGGACCTATTGGAAATTCCCCTTATAGGGTCAATTTCCTCAAATGTTCCACCTAAACTGATCAATATGTTTTTTCCTGCAATATTAGACACTACACCACCTGCAATGCCCTTGTTTACCCTATCCAAATTGACAGCTCTTACAGATTCAAGGACAATGTCTTCAATAGCTGGGAATTTGGCTTTTCCTTCATCAATGCGAGGATTGACAAACTTAATACCTTCTTCCTTTAACTTTTCCACATTTTCGCTTACTGCATCATACATTGAATCATGCATTGAAGGAACAAAGACAATAGGAGTGTCATGACCTTGAGCAGTTATCAAAAGGGTATTTACAGGATTGTCAGAAATCTTATATGCAAATTTGGAAATGGTATTTGCAGTAGCTGGAGCAACTAAAATCAAATCTTGTTGAGAATACTTCACATGCTCTATCTTTCCAGTCAATTCCAAGACGACTTCCTGGCCAGTGGCAAACTCCAAAGAATTAGGGTGAATAATTTTAGTAGCCTCTTTAGTCATGAATGCCTTGACAGAATGGCCTTGTCTTCTAAATTCCCTTGCTAACTTAATGGTTTCGGTTGCTGCAATACTGCCAGTAACACATAAAACAATTTCCATAAAATCACTTCAATAATTAAAATCTTGCAATAAATAATCTAAATATAATAAATAATCTAAATTGTAACAATAATATCTAAAAGTCTTGTATAATAAATAATCTAAAAAAATAAAAATAGTGAATTTTATTTATAAAAACCACTATTATAATTTAACACTGTTGATAATGAAATCAAAAGTACCGACCATATTTTCGAATTCAGATTCCGGAGCAGAACACAAGATAACATAAATGTCAGACCCTTTTGGAATCCAAATAGCCTTGTGCTGTTTAGTTTGATTGTTTACTACAGAAGTGTAATCCGCTTCCATAGCAGCTTGATCATTAAAGGAAACATTACCCATAAACAAAATGTTAAAATCAGAATTACGGGCCAATGTATTGTAATTGGAAGTGAATTCAGATTGTAAAGATCTTGCATTTGATTTCTTTTGAATATTCACATTAATACTATTAAAACCTGCAGAATCCTTAGCATCAGGGTCTGCAACAGCTAAAACTGTATCATTAGAGTTGGATTTTGCAGAAACCCAATTCCCAGGCATTGATAATGATATTCCATTTTCAGAATAATCCACTGATTGCTGTGAAAGCTCATCTCCATTACCTGTGTTGATAGGATTATTTATAAAAAATGAAACACCTACAATCAATAAAATTAACACTAATCCGATACCAATAATTTTTTTCATACTATATCTCCAAAAAAATAATAATAGCACCATCTATAAACTTACTCTTCAGTTCCTCCAGAACTACCACCAGAAGAACCACCGCCGGAAGAACCTCCGCCAGATGAACCACCAGAAGATCCTCCACTGGAAGAGCCACCTCCAGAACCACTATCAGAACTTCCACCAGAAGAACCACCACTGGATGAACTTCCACCAGAATAATCTCCACTAGAACTGCTACCAGAACTTGATGAACTGGAAGAACCAGAGTCGCTGCTTGAAGATGAACTTGAATCATCTGAAGAACCATATGAGGTGGTATTTGAGTAAGATTTTGTATAATTGTAACTGAGGGACTTGTTTACCTTAACTTCAGGAAAAGCAGTGTCATTAATAGTTGCACCGGTAGATAGCATGTCTCCAACATCACCACCTAAACCGATGCTGGACATTCCAAAAGTTATTCCTGCACCAAATGCTACAAGCAAAAATACAACTGCCAATGCAATATACCATGGACTGGTACTTGAAGACTCCTCTTCTTTTTTTGATACTGTATAAGTTTCAGGATTATGGATATACTTGCGAACTAGCTTTTCCTTTTCTTCCCGATACTTTTGAGAATCATCATATCTTGGCTTGATTGAGGAAGGAGTTTCTTCTTTTCCTTGCATCGCACGAATTCTATCACTAACTTCAATAGTTTCAATCTTATGCCTATACTGGTCAGACAAATAAAGGTATTTCTCTTCAGAAATCAAACCAGCTTCATAATCCCTTTCAAGATTATGTAAAATCTGCATAAGCTTTTTCCTATCTGGATTCATACTTCTCCTCCTAATATCGATTGAATAAATTAATACTATATATTAAAAATATCAAACTTTTATCATTTTTATATATTTATATATTATTAATATATGAATTTTATATTTAATAAATTATACTAAATGAAAAGTTAAAAAATTAGAAAAAATATTGTAGAATTATTGAAGTTTAAAAAAATTTGAATGAATAAAAATAGAGTTTTAGAAATTATTGAAGTTTGAAAAAAAATTCTAATGAAAAAATAGATTTTATAGAAGATTATTTGAATAAATCTTCACTGAATATAGGATAAGATCCTAAAATCTTAAAGAATGAAGTGTTATCCTCCAAATGTTTTAGAATATGCGCGATATCATCATCCAACCTATGTCCTTCAAGGTCTATGAAAAAGATGTAATGACCTAATCCCTCTTTAGAAGGTCTGGATTCAATTTTAGTCAAGTTGACATCATTCTCAGCAAAGAGAGCTAAAAGTTCGTAAAGCCCCCCTGGCCTATCCTCAAACAATGAAAATGAAATTGAAGTCTTGTCATTTCCAGTTATCGGAGAATCCTCATTGTCCAAAACAACAAAACGGGTTTCGTTGTTGAAATTCTCTTGAATGTTTGTGTCAATAACCTTCAATCCATACAATTCCGCTGCCTTCAATGTTCCAATAGCTGCATCCTCACCGGTTTCTGCAACCCTTTTAGCTGCTGCTGCAGTGCTTAAGGTATAATGTGCAGTGATTCCATGCCTTTCCAAATAAGGCTGGCATTGACCTAATGCCTGTGAATGTGAATAAACATTTTCCACTTCATCTACAGTCATTTCCTTAGCAGCCAATAGGTTATGGTTGATTGGAATGACAATCTCATTTTTAATCTTCAAGTCAAAATTATGAATCAATGAATCTAAAGTCAAGCTAACTGGACCTTCTATTGAATTTTCAATTGGCACAATGCCACATACGCATTCCCCACTTTCAACTGCACCCATCACCTGCTGTATTGAACAGTAGGAAATCAAATTGTCACTGACCAATGAAGCAGCTTCGTGAGAGAATGTTCCTTGAGGTCCTAAAAATGCAACTTTATCCTTTATCATAAAAAATCTCCTGAAAATACTTATTCTTTATTCCTATTTCTTATATATTAATCATAGTATAAAAAGCAATGGGTAAAAATAACTTAAATAAATCAAGTAAATTAGAAAAATAGTATTAAAATTCGATGAAAATGATTAAAAAGCATGAAAAATAGAAAAAAAGAAAAATAAAGCATAAGAAAATCTTATGCTTAAAACTAAAATCAACCTTGAAATAGTCCCTATTGAGTTTCAATTTCATAAATCAATTTTAGCAAATCTGATTGAGTTACTATTCCTATAATTTGATCTTCATCATCAACTACAGGGTAACCATTATAACCAGTTTCCAACATTGCATCAGCAAGCTGTGGAATTGTTGCATATTGTGAGATTGTTTCCACATTTGGGGACATGTAATCTCCTGCAATCAACTCCTTGATCTGAGAAGCTTGATACTTGTCAGGAGTGTGTTTCCTGAATGAAACAAATGCTTTTGCAATGTCTTTTGAAGTAATAATTCCTGCAAGTTCATTGTCTTCAGTGAGTAATAAACGTCCGACACCTGAGTCCATTATAACTTTTCTTGCATGAACTAAACGATCATCTGCAGATATTGAAATAATATCTGTTGTCATAATATCCTTAACTGAAATCTTTTCATATGCTTTTGCTTTGCATAAATATATGAAATCAGATTTAGTTACGATTCCAACCATTTCACCATCAGATAAAACTGGAATGGCACCAATGTTCTTTTCAATCAAGATTTTTGCCACTTCAGTCACATCATCATCCTCATCAACTGTAATCAAGTCTTTGACCATTACAGTAGATACATGGAAATGTGAAGGAGCCATATTACCATATTTAGCGGAGCCTAACTTATTAGCTATATCTTTTTCTGAGATAATTCCGACTAAAACTTTTTTATTTTCATTGGTACTGGTGACTGGTATTCTAGATAAGTTATCCTTATACATCATCCTTAGACAATCACATATGTTTAAATTCTTATCAATAGATACCACATTTTCAGACATTATATTTTTGATTTTCATAATAACACCAACGATAAAATCCAATGAAATAGCTATTAGAAAGAATCCAAATGAATTGATTCGATTTGGATTTAAATAATCTATAGCGTATCTAATCAAAGATATAAACTAACCTACCAATAGCTATCTCTTAAAAGTTCAACAATAGCTACCTGATTGGTCTTCATAAGAAGAGCAATCACATAATCTTAAAGAAATAAATGGATTATTTTTAAGGAATTGCTAAATAATCCAATAGAAATAAAATCTAATTATTTTTTAGGAATTGCTTAATAATCCAAATAGAAATAAAATCTAATTATTCTTTAAGAACTGTATTTAAAATATCTCTTTCAGTGACAATTCCTACAAGTTGATTATCATCAACTACAGGAACACCACCAATGTTCTTTTCAGCTAATAATTCACATAAGTCCCCTAATCTAACAGTAGATTCAGTTACTAATATGTTTGGTTTAATGATTTCAGAAATTTTTCTTTTTAAAACATCTAAACCACTATTAGAGGTCATAGAAGCAAACATTTCTTTATCACCGAAGAATCTTAAGATATCGGTTGAAGTAACAATTCCTATTAATTTCTCTTCTTCAACAACAGGAATTCTTCTTAAGTTGTTTCTTACCATGATTTTGGAACAGCTTTCAATAGGAGTTCCAGGAGTGGTAGTGATAACATCCTTAATCATGATGTCACCTACAGTTTCATTGGTCAATGAGCCTGCAAGCGCTAATGCGAAATCTCTTTCAGTGACTATTCCCACTAACTTTTCTTCTTTATCTACAATAGGCAAGGATCCAATGCCGTTTTTGGTCATTACATCCACACTTTCTCTAATAGAATATTTAGGACTGATAGAAATAACATCTCTTGTCATAATCTCTTTTACATGATCATTGATTGCTGCCAAGAAGTTGTCATCATGTTTCTTTTCTATTATATCAAATTTGCTTCCTCCACCAAGGAAGTCAAGAATATCCATAGCAGTTACAATACCCAAAAGTTTATTTGAGCCAGGATGGGTTACTGGTAATCTTCTGAATCCATGTTCTATCATCATTTCAGCAGCTTCCTTAATGGTCTTGGTTGGAGGAATGCTAATGACATCTTTTTTAGCAAGAGTCATGATTTCGCCCTCATTATCAGCTACTTTTGTTTCATGTTCTACAGAACCACGATTCATAGATTTTCTCAAGTTTTTAGTGTTTTTGTCTTTCATTACGACACCTCCGGATTTAATAATTCTTCCAGGTCTAAATTACAAATCATATCATAACAATCAAGTTATAGAACTCTGGGAAATATTATTAACCAGATGACAAATCCAATTGCTTACTGTTAGATTCATAAGAGTCTAAAAAACTTTTAGATTCACATCCAATTTAATAATATGGAAATAAAGTCTATAATTAAGCCGTTACAATAATTAACGATTCATAATCTATTTTTGAAATTATGGATTTGTTGGAAGTTCACGTATGCCATTATTTCCTTCATTCAAGCTTTTTATTGCTAAAAGCTTTCTAGAAATTCAAATACAAAATTTGAAAAAATGACATAGAACTAACTACAATATTAGTTAGGTTTTGATAGTTAATATTATTATCGATTTAATTTTTATATACCTAAAAAACTATTGAAATTTTAGCTCAAAAAATTACCTATTTTATTTTTATTAAATTAAAAACTATTGAAAAATGAGTTCATAAAAATAGAAAAAATAAAAATATAAAACTTAATTAATAATAAGAGAATATAGTAAATAGTATATTATAAATAATGCTTATTAAATCAAAATTGTGATTAAAATGGATAAAATCGAAAAAACTGTTAGGACAAGAGACTTTATTATAAGTACAGATGGATTATTATTTGCTTCAACCAATTACATTCACCCTGAAGATAGGATTATCTGCTTTTTAAGATACATTCCAGATGAGAATGGAGACAGGGAAAAGGATGGAATCAGATATTCCAAAGTTGGATCTGAAGAAGCTTATGCATATTTAAGAGAAAATCACCCAGATTACTTATACTTCTGTGACGTTACAAACGTTGAAATGATGGGAGTTCCTATAGATAAGGTTGAAAGAATCATAAAACCTGAAGAAAGATTGAAAGGTCTTAGAGAAACTTATTATGACGAAATCAACACTAAAGTGGCAAATGGTGAAGAGCTTGACTATAAAGAAGAGCTCTTAAGCAAATTATTTGACTTATCAGACTTTTTCCATTATGTAGCAGGAATCAGCTATGATGACCTTGGAATCTCAGGATCAATCTTGCCAGGACTTCAAAAGGCAGGAACTTCAGACCTTGACTTTGTAGTCTACGGCCTTGAAAACCATAGAAATGCAATCAAGGCATACAAGGATAACAAGGACAAAGCTGTTTTCATAGAGGAATTAGACAAATCAATCACACTTAACAGAATCAATGATGATTTCTGGGACTTTGTATATGATAAGAGAATAAAAGACGACAGCCTAACTAAAGAGGAGTTCGCTTGGTATGAAGAACGTAAAAGCAATAGAGGACTCATTAGAGAAACATTATTCGACATCCTAGCTACTAGAAACTATGATGAGATTGAAGGAACCTGGGGAGATACCGTATACGAACCAGAAGGATTTGCGAAAGTAAACTGCACAATAAAGAGTGCATTAGGAGCTTTTGACAATCCTGCAGTATACACAATAGAAGATGTTGAAATCCTAGAAGGACCAGATATTGAAATATCAGAGTTAGCTTCACTTACCCACACCTATGCTGGAGAAGTCATAGACGGCGAAGAAGTGGTTGCAAGAGGAAAAATAGAAAAAGTGCTTAAGAACGGAGAGTTTGAAAAGTATAGAATTCTTGTTGGAACTACTAGAGAATCTTTAAATGAGTATATTAAGTTAAGAGAAAGTCCGATTGTGGACCATACAAGAAATTAATGATTTTTAATACTTATCAACTCATAAGTATTAATTTTATTTTTTTTGTTTTTTTAAATTTTTTAAAAAAAATAGTTTTGTTATGATACCAGTACACTTATCTTAATTTTATTTTTTAATATTTTTAAATAATATTTGCTATCTTTACATGTATTTTATTCGTGCCCACAATTAATTTACAGAATACTTCATCCATGTTATATTTTTAGCTTCTTTATGTATATATCACAAGTAAAAAAAAATAGAATATTTCTCCTATGTTTAATTGAGAGAATCACTTTACAAGATTTCCTTCGTTTCCTTCCAACTAACATAGCAGAAAAATTAGAAATAGAAAAATTATAAAAAAATAAAAAATAGCCATAAAATGACTATTTAATTACTACTTTAGATTTTCGAGTAGCTGCTTTATAAGTACTGTCTCCTGCAAACTTAGTTACAACTGTATAAGTTCCTTTTTTGGTTAATTTAAGTTTTACAGTAGCAACTCCTTTATTGTTAGTTTTAACCTTATATGTTTTTTTATTTACAGTGACTTTAATTACTTTCTTTTTAAGAACTGTTTTTCCAGACTTTAAGGTAACAGTTATTTTTTTGGTTTTAACTGCTTTTTTGAAGGTCTTCTTAGGAACAGTCAAAGTAGAAGCTTTTTTATAAACTACAATTTTTGTGCTCAAGGAAGTTCCATAATAATTGTAAATTCCAGCATATTTTACTGTAGCTTTATAAGTTCCTGCTTTTTGAATATTGAAGTTCTTAAATGTAGCCACACCATTTTTATCAGTAGTAGCAGTGTAAGATTTTTTGTTTACTGTAAGTGTTACTTTCTGATTTTTAATGATCTTTTGATTTTGATCTTTTAGAGTTATTTTTAAATACTTGTTTTTAACTCCTACATAATAAGTAAGTTTATTATCAACCATAATTGTCTTAAGCTTATTTACTGTGACTTCAAAGGTTGTTGAAACACTATTATGATTCTCATCTCCATCATATCTTACAGTGATTGGGTGGTTTCCCATAATAAGTTTTGTGATGTTTTTATAATCGCTACCATCAAAACCAGTGTATAGCTTATGAGACCATCCATCTCTTTCATCAGTCACATAAACCCATCTACTGCTTAATTTATTATTTTTTGCATCTGACAACCATACATTAATTATATCATAATTCTTATCATATTCTATAACAAAACTAACTTTTGTGTTAATTTTATTAACAGTGAATACGCTTTCAATAAAGTTATAATTTTGAGGAGATATTGTTAATTTATCGTTAAGATAATTTACAGTATAATTTGTTGCATCAGACACAATAATGTTATATTGTCCAGCATTAAAGGAAGGTAAAGCACCTTTACCGTCAGTAATTTTAATAATATATGTTGCACCATTAATTAAAAAACTAACAGTTCCATTAATCTTTTTAGAAAGAATAATATTAACCTTATCTAAATATACAATATTAGATTTATCAAATGATATGGATAGAGTATCTTTAGTTATGTTAAATATAGTAGATTTACTAGAACTATTAAAATATTCATTTCCTAAAAAATTAACATATGCAGTATAATTTCCTACATTTAATATTTTTGGAACGATGAAATCGCAAATCCCATCTTTAACTATTGCATCAAAAGTATCATTACCTATTTTAACTGTGACACTATCATTGATAGTTGAATTCATTTTAAATTTAACGACAGTTTTTTCACCATAAGTCTGATTGTCAATTGAATAAAGATATAGATTAGGGTTTGCTTTAGAAACTACAAATGAAGTAGGTCCTATGACCTGATAATTAGGATAGTTAATATTTTCAAAGGTAATGGAATACTTATTTGGAGTTAAATTGAAAATATTTATAGAACCTGATCCTTGATACATGGACACATTATACTTCACATTATTAACTAATAAAACTAAATAAGGTATATTTTTATCAGTGGTTGAAATTTGAATAGTCTCTACAGAACCAAATGTAATATTCCTAGGAGAGACAGTTATATTTGATGTGGAAACTACAAATGATTTATTATTGTGAGTATATCCGCTTACTTTAATATTGTAAGTTCCAACATCTAATAGAGGAACTGATAAAGTACCAGTACCATTAATTACATTTACGGAATATATGTTGCTGTTAAGATATGTGTAAACTGTTTTATTAATCTTTTCTCTAAATTTCAGAGTAATTGATGCATTATTACCATAAGAAATGTTTTTTGGGATTATATTGACATTTTCAGTTATTGAAAACTTTTGATTAATTAATAGATTATAAAAATCAGAAGTTGAATATTGGGATGTCAATATATATTCCCCTACTTTTGTCAGATTGCTTATGTCAAAAGCGCCTTTATAGCCTGCTTTGAAAGAGGTGCCATTTATAGTTATGTTAGTAATGTTTTTAAGATTTGAAATATGAGACAAAGTTATTTCATTAAAAGTTTGATTTATTACTACACCAAAAGTACCATTCACTGCACCTTCGTCCCAATAAACAGAACTATTGGATGAATATCTAGAAGTTCTGATTACATATGATCTAGTATTTCCAGAAAAAGTATAATTTTCAATTCTACCATTATTTCCTTTCCAATAAACTGCCCCTGCAGTTGAATTAGATGTATTGGTTATGACTTGAACATAATTATTATTAAAGGTACCATTAGATATTATACCTTTAACTCCATTCCAAAAAACAGCACCACCATAAACCTTAACATTTGATAAATTAGAATATACATAATTGCTTACAAATTTACACTTACTCATATTTCCATTAGAACCATTCCAATAAACAGCACCACCTTGAGCCAAATTATCATAATTATATGTGAGATTAACATTATTACCATTGAATGTGCAACTATTCATTTTTCCATTTGCACCATTCCAAAAAACAGCCCCTCCATTATGTTCTGCACTGTTGTTATTAAATGTGCTTCCGGTTAAAACTCCATTGTTACCATTCCAATATATGGCACCTGCCTTATTTTTTTGAATTTTTATATTTTTTATAGTTACATCTCTAGCAGAAACATAAATGCAAGATTTAGTTGAAGAAGATCCAGTAATGAGTTTATTATTACCATCTAATACTGTACCAGCAACTGTTATATTTATGTAATTAGTACCAAAATTAATATTGCTTGCTAAAGTAATATTTCCTCCATTTGATATTGCTTCTTCTAACTGATCAAAAGTTGAAACGGATTGTGTATTACTTGCGCCAAGTGTTTTTTCAGAATTTATTTCACTTTCACAATCTTCATTAGGATTTTCAGAATCAATTATATAATTTGAATCAGAATCCTCATTATATGAATTTTCTGAAGAATAAAAAACATCTTCAGAAGTGCTTTCCTCATTAATTAAGTTTTCTTCACTTATAGTGTCAATTAGATTATCATCTATACTTGAAACTGTTAAATCTGAATCTTCTGTAGCAGAAACACAACCCAAACATAAACAAGTAATTAATACTAGTAGTACAAGAAAACTTATTTTTTTTATTCCCTTTACCATTTTTACAACCTATATAATTTAATAATAATTATATTATATATCAAAAAGAATATAAAATTTTTGATTGGATAATAAAAAAAATATAAACTATATTTATTTCCTTAATCCTATCCTCTTCATCTCTTTTTGAATGTCTATGTACTCCTGTGAGAATTTGTACTTCCTATGTCCATTTGATTGTCCCATAGATTCACAAACATTTTTTTATTTTCATTTTTACAACCTTGCCTTTTTATTTTTAGAAGTTATATAATTAATGTCAAAAAAATAAACGGGTACATTTCTAATCCTATTGTCTAGAACGTAGACTGTACAAATTCTTCCATTAATAATTGGTAGCCCAACCATCTTGTCTATCTCGTTTTCAAGCTTTAATCTTCCAATACCCCCTACGATGTCCAATATTCTTGGATGTTGTGAATAACAGGTATGACACGCAGAAATCTTTTAAAACTTCTTCCATAGATTTCATCAATCCTTCATGATGTTCTAGTATTGTATGTCAAACAAGTGCACAACTGTAGGGATATTGTACGATTGCAATCAAACCGAGAGGACTACAATTCAGATGCAGTTCGGATATATGAAGAGTGGTTATTATATTGAATATTTATGAAGCTTATCTTTCTTGCTCTTTTGAAACTTTTTTCTATTCATCAATAAAATTACTGACACCAGTTCTATTTTTGGAATATTTCCTCACATACCAGTGCACTTTTCTATCCAAAATTAAGAGAAAGTCCAGTTTAACTGGATTTCTTTTTTATTTTTTTATTATTTACTATTTTTAATTAAATTTATCTATCTACATTCAAAACTATTTTTATAATTTTAATATAAATTAAACTATTTTTAAAAAACGAATTAAAATTAATAGTGTTCAGTTAACAACCATCATTTTAATCAATCGTTTTTATAATTAAAATGTATGAAAAATTACAAGCTAAAATCAATTTTACAACCTAATATAAAAATTGATTTAAAACTCTTAAATTCCAATAAAAATAAAAAATTATAATTATTTAATAAAATAAACTATTTTTAACAAATTATAATCAAAAATAACTGCATATTATTTATTATATGAAAAACAAAGACTAATCCACAGAAATAATATGGAGTTAAAAATATGATAAGTGTATCTACAATCAAAAGTTATATGTTTTGTCCTTTGAAATTGTATTTCCAAAGCAATATTGATGAAGATGTGGAAGAGGATTATTTTATCTCAAAAACATTAAAGGATCTTAGAATAGACATACAAGACATTCTTCATAAAAACTTAAGACACATTAAGAAGGATATGGATGAGAATGAGATAGAAAAGAGACTTTCAATTGGAATAAGCAATCAGGTTAAAACAACATTTGAAATTATAGAAGAGATAAATGATAAAGAGGAAATAGATGAAAGCAATTTAAAAAAGGATGAGGATATAGAATTCATTGATGAAGAAAAGAAAGATGATGAGAACGATAATCTAAAGGAACTAAAAAAAGAACTAATCAATGAAATAAACCTAAATATCAAAATACTTTCTCTAAAAGTATCACAATCAATGAAGGTTCTTGATAAGGATGGAAGTGAAATCCAAAACCTGTTTTTCCCAATCAGCATGTATAACTATCTAATAAGAGATATCGGTTTAGATCTAATTGGAGTTATCGATAAGATTGAAGTAGAAAAGGGAAATTACTTCCCAATATCACTAAAATCATCAAATCCTCCAATAAATGGAGTTTGGGATGGTGATTTCATGGAAGCAATAGCTAATGCGCTTCTAATAGAACAGGAATTCAACACATATGTTACAGTGGCATACATTGATTACTTGAAAATAGCTGATCGAAGAGCTGTAATAATAGATACAGATGCAAGAAAAAGCTTTTTTAAAGTCTTGACCAGTGTGAACAAGATAGTTGAAAACGGTGAAATACCTACAGTAAAGACCAATTTAAAGAAATGTGAAAACTGTGAATATAAGGAACTATGTGACAATAGCTAAAAAATGGAATTAAATTAAAAAAGTAAAAAAAGAATTGTTTAAAAAAAATAAAAGAATTAAATTAAAACTGGGAAAAAGGGTACAATTAAGTAAACTGCAACTAAAACAATCACAGTTAAAATAACAATAGCTCCAAGAGGTACCTTTTTCCATGCGAGTCCACCTGCAATTACCGCTCCAATTAGACCTATGTACCATAAGTTAGGGTCTACAGTCAATACTCCCGGACAAATAAGTGCAGCAAGTGCAGTGTATGGAATCAGATTCAAGAATTTCTCGAATTTAGGAGAGAAATTCAATCTTTCCATAAAGATTGCTGGAATTACCCTTGGAATGAAGGTAACAAGTGCACAGAGAATAATGAGTAAAGTAATATTCATTGTTGTACCTCCTTATTACTGCAATTCTCATCAGCTGTCTTATAGGCATCCCCTAAAACAGTATCATCATCAACTATATACATTCCAATGAGAGCACCTAAAAGAATAGCTATAATCAATGACCAATTTCCAATGAAAAACTGCAATACAACATTTAAGATAGCGGTTATTACAACTAAAATAGCCAATTCCTTGCTTTCCTTAACTGCAGGAACCAATAGTGCCACAAATAAAGCATATAAGGAAATATTGAAACTGTTTGCAACAATTATAGGAAGCACATTCAAGACTATTACACCAATGATTGCTCCAAAAATCCAAGATATCCATGCAATTCCTGCAAGACCAATATAAGTCCATATTGAAGACTCTTCCATTAGCATGAACATTGCAAATGCTTCATCAACAGCAAGGTGTGATGAGGGTATTCTAACAGCAAGGGAAGCGTCATCAACCTTATTGTAAATGCATGTGTTCATTACAAAATATCTGAAATTAAGCACAAATGAAGTCAAGACAATATTGAAAAGAGTAGCTCCTTGAGCCAACATGGTCGCTATCATGATCTGTCCAGCACCTGCATAAATGAGCACAGACATTGAAACTGTCTCAAATGGGGTGAGACCTGCCTTAATAGCTAAAGCGGCATATCCGATTCCCATTGGAATGTATCCAAATGTGATTGGAATACCTAACCTTAAACCATGCATAAACTTTTCCTTTCTAGTAATTTAAAACACATCCATAAAATAAAATATAATAAAAAATAAGAATTCTGATAAAATATCAAAAATAAAAGTATAGAATAATATTAGTCAAATAGACTAATAAATCTTATGTTAGAGAAGAATAAGAAAAATAATTAGAACTTATTATTCTTTGCTAATCTTTTTACATCAAATACTGCAGTGCTTGCAACTGCCATAACTGCCATTACACCAGCTTGAATTGGATCTGTAACGATCAAATCAGCTTCATCTGTTACACTTCCAGGCATATTCAAAGTGATGACAATCAAGCCCTCATGCTTTTCCTTTAACTTTCTTACAGTTTCAGTGATCTTACCACCCATCAAGGATCCTGCAAGAACAAGCACACCAACACGAGGCAATCTGTTTACTGCATCTACTGCCTCTGCAATATTCTCTTCGCCAACTAAAGGAATAGTATCCACACTTATACGCTCTCCACGTATATTATGTCTATCTGCCTCTGTAATAGCTCCAACTGCAACTTGAGATACTTGAGCTCCGCCACCGAAAATAAGAACCCTTTTACCGAAAATGTCATTTAAGGAACCATGAATTTCAATATCTAAAATAAATTCCTTAGACTCTAAGTCTTCGATTAATTCATCGAGTTTCTCAACATGATCAAGCTCAAGATTCAATGTTCCCACATCATCATTTACATATAGATGAACATAGGATATATTGATTCCATGACTTGAAAGAATATCGGTTATCTCATCGAGAACTCCTTTCTCTTCTTTAGTTGTAATTGTTAAAGAAATACTATTCATAATATTACCTAATAATACTTAAAATATTCAATTATTTAAAGATTATCAAAAATCCAAAAAAGATTAATTGAAAATTGAATAATCAAGACATATTTTCAAAAATCTAAAAATGCTAAAAAGGTTAATTGGAGATAAAAATTTTTTTTAAAGACTTCTATTTATGAGGAAAATTATGAAGTTTATCCCCAATTAATCCAATTTAGCCTTTAACGCATCCAATTCAGCATGCGCTTTCTTATATAAATTTAAATAGCTGTCATGTTCGCTGACAGGAATAACCTTAAGACCTAACTTTTCATACTCTTCAATGTAAGATCCATCGAATACTGGAATCTCAAACTTGATCTCTTCTGGAGTCTCATTTACAATGATCAAATCCCTGTAAGGGAAATCATATTCCACAATGTATCCTCCAAGACTCATGATATGATAAGGTCTGATTACAAATTTCATATAAAATCACCACGTTAAAATTTAGAATAATGCAATGACCATAGCCAAAGCTCCAAGTGCAGAAGTCACCAATATTGTAGGATATAATTGCCTGTTGGTGAATATTGGAGAGAATGCACTGACGATTGCCATAATTACCGGAAGCAACAGTGATATGATAATGCATACAATGAATTTAAGTGAGAAGAGTTCCGGTGAAACACCTAAGAACAATACACAATACATTAAACCTAAAGTGAATATCAGGAATCCTCTAGTTAAGTAAACAAATGATCTGTATTTTGAAGCAAGTTCCATATATGGCCCTTCAATTACATCGGATTTAGCCTTGATGTAGGAGAATGGGTATTCATTCAATAGAATCATGTATCCAATAAAGAACACTACAGTTCCGATAATACCTGCTAAAGTGAATAGGAACGGTCCGTTAGCTTGCTGATAAGCTACAATGTCAGCTAAGTAAATGCTTTTGGATAATGCTGCAGGTATGAATAAGGCCAAATACAATGGGAATGAACCGAAAATAATCATCCTAAGGGATCTGTTTGAACTGATGTCTTCAATGGATGATACAAGCAATCCTTGTCTTTCAGCACCTTTTGCATGGTCTGGGAACCTTAAGTTAATGCTCATTACTGATTTGGATAAGGAACCCATTAAAACATAAGCGATTTCTTCAACTTTTAAGAATCCAACAATAGCTATTAAGCTAGCAAAAGCCATGAATTGATAATTCTCAGGCATCAATGCCAAGAATACTGCGAGCACTGCAATGAAACATAAGATAGGCATTGCCTTATATAATCCTGGTGCTGGAGAGTTAGGTTTTATGTTCTCCTTAAACAGGAACTTTATTGATGCCCATAGCCCAGGACTTGTAACTGGAGGCCCGATTCTTTGTTGAATCCTTGCTTGAACATATTTCCTTTCAATTCCAGGAATCAAAACACCTATGAACAAAGCTATGATAAGTGTTAGGATAACCTCTAAAATTGAAATAAGTGATATTTCATAAGCCATTTCTCTTTCCTCATAATAATTTTTAATTAACCGTTAAACGTAAATTTGAATAATTTAATTTTAAATGAATATTGGATATCAATTAGACCCAAATTATAATTAAATCTAATGAATATTGGATTTCAAAATTGATTTATCCAACTTGTTATTGTTTGTATCATAAACCTCTATTGCCCTATCAGAACAAGTAAAGCATGGGTCGCACTGTACAATACATAACTGACCATCAGTGATGTGGTTGTCAATGCATGCGTATTGCATAGCTCCAATATTACTCATTGAAGGAGTCCTAATTATAGAATGACGCACTCTTCCATCTTCAATTGCATAGGAGTGATACAATGTTCCCCTTGGAACTTCAATATAGCTTTCAATCAAGCCAGTGTCCACCATTTCCCAAGACCTGTCCGTGATCTTTCCTTCAGGCAAGTCCCTAATGGCTTGGCGAATGATCTTGATTGCTTCAAATATTTCAAAGACTCTCATAAGAAGCTGAGCTTTCACATCACAGGTATCTTGAGTGATAATGTCATAATCAAAGTTATCATACTCATACATGTCTGTTCTTAAGTCCCTTTTAACACCGGTAGCACGTAATGTAGGGCCGGTTACCGCTAACTTAAGAGCCTGTTCCTGTGGAATGTAACCTGTACCGGTAATCCTTGACAATACAATTGAATCATGAACGAATCTGTCAGCAAAATCTGCAACGTTCTTTTCAACCAAGTCCATTCCATCCAATATCCTGCGGATTCTATTGTCGTCCAATTCACATCTTGGCCTTACACCACCGATGATTGAACAGCCGTATTGGACACGGTTTCCTCCAATCATTCCCAAAAGTTCCATAATGGTTTCCCTAATGAAGAAAACTCTCATGGAGAATGTTTCATGAGCCAAGGTTTCGCAACCGTGACCTAAGTACAATAAGTGACTGTGCAATCTTTCAAGCTCTCCAACGATTACACGAATATAAACAGCTCTGTCAGGCACTTCAACTCCAAGACCTTTCTCAGCAGTTCTTACAGAGTTCCATGTATGTGCATTTGAACAGATACCACAAATCTTTTCTGTAAGCATATTTGCCTTTTCCACTGGAAGACCTTCCATAATACGCTCAATACCTCTGTGGTTTACACCAATTGTGATTTCCGCATCCTTAATGATTTCATCTTCTACGAAAAATCTAACCCTATAAGGTTCTAAAGCAGCAGGGTGAACTGTACCCATTTGAATCTCAGTTTCTATGATTTCCTGCTTTTTAGCTTTCTTTTCTTCCATTTCATCATCCCTTTAATGAATAAATAAAAATAATCTCTTAAATCCACCTATTAGTCCGCATTCAATAAATGCGGTAAAGATGCAACTACTCCTGCCAATACATCTTGAGGCCTTACAGCACATCCTGGAATCTTAGCATCAACAGGAATCACATTTTCAACAGGCCCTTCGATTTCCTCTGAAGGAATGTCTCCGTAACAATTCTTATAGACACCACCCATCACCGCACAAGCGCCTGCTGCAACAACAAGCTTTGGATTTGGAATGGCATTATAGATATCCTCCAATGGCTTTCTATTGTCATGAGTGACTGGTCCTGTTACAACAAGAATGTCCGCTTCACGAGGGTTCCATGTTAAAAAGACACCATATTGCTCTATATCAAATTTAGGAGATAAAACTGCATTTACAATTTCAATATCACAGCCATTGCATCCACCAGTATAAACAAGCATAATATGGATTGCTTTTGACCTTGAAAGTGTTTTAAGACTCATCTATTCACCTCCCTCATCTTCAGAAACTTTATCAATTTTAGCATCTGAAACCTCTTCATTCAATTCAGCGCTTCGTTGAACATCTTTCTCATACTTTTCATTAATGTTATCTTGAATGTCCTTTATCTTGGATACCTTATCAAGAGCTACACCGACATTTTCAATTTTCTCATCCTCTTGAACAATATTTTCAGAGAGTAATGACCTGTCGGACAAGTATTGTGCAATGAATGCAATCTTGTCATGGGATATCTTGATAGGTTCCTCTAACAATTCGCTTGTGTCAAGATTGATCTCACCGACATTACCGGGGTGAATGGTTCCTGCCTCTTCAAAGAATGAATAGATTGGACAGAAATCGTGACACCAATAGCAAACTACACATTTTAAAGGATCAAGTTCCGGAACTTCGGTTTTCACCCATCCTTCCTTAAGCTTTACAGGGTTTTGCAGAGGTTTCATTGTAACTGCACCGGTTGGACATACATTTGCACAACCTCCACAGCCGATACATGCTTCCTCATCCACCTTCTTGTCAGGCTCAACTGTTCCTGTCAAGATGGCATTACGGAGTTCCATGTCAGTCACTCTGTCTGCAGCAAAGAGAATTCTTTTGAAATTAGTGTAAGCTCCATTAAGCATAATCTTCAATACATCTTTCATAATTACCAAACTCCTAATTCACCCTTTCAAACTCTCTTTCGAAAATAAATGACTTAGATGGGCAGATATTCATACATGCTCCACAGTAAATACATTTATCGTCATCGACAACGAATTTAAGATTCTTGTTCTTTGTTCCGAGATTGACTTCATCGCTTGAAATTTCAACTGTATAAATAGCTTCCTCTGGACAAATGTCCTTGCATAATCCGCATTTTACACACAAGTTATCGTCAATGTAATTGAATCCTCCAGAGATTTCATACTTGACGCTTGTTGTTTTTGGAATTGCATCCTTAGGACAGTGAATTGCACAAGTTTCACACATGATACATTTATCCAAGTCAACATTGATTGCCCCTCTTTGAAGGGTTATAGCATCTTCTGGACAAAGTTCAGCACATATACCGCATGAAATGCAGTCATCACTGACTTCTCCATCCCAAGAGATTACTTGGAAGCTTCTTGCCTCTTCCTTACATTCATTTACACATTTTCCACAAGATACACAGTATCCAAAGAGTTTATTGTCTTCGCTTTCTGTTAATGATGAAACTGGACAGTTGTAAATCGCTTCAAGACGTTTAGCCTTATTCTCTTCAGTATCCTCATCAAGTGAAGGGTCATATCTCAATGCATTTTCATCCCTTATGAGTGCTGGACTGTCAAATGTCTCTTTACATAATCCGCAATTAAGGCAACTTACAATGCTTCCTTCAGCATTTGAATACAAGGTGTCGTCCTTAATGCTTCTTTTTATCTTAAAGTCATCAACACATAATGCATCATTGATACAGTTTTCAACACAGGCCAAGCACAAGGTACAAATGCTCTTATCGTACTCGCCATCTTTCAATGCACCGGTAGGACAGACATCTTCACATACCTTGCATCCTACACAGTATCCTTCATCCTGTATAATGACTTCAATTGATCTGGTAGGACAGTAGTAAGCACATCTTCCACATTTCACACATTTCTCGCTATCGGTGCTGATGCAAACCCTGTCAGCGGTCTTGTCGGATTTTACAGGAAGCTTCATGCTCTCAATCTTCTTGACTCCTGCACCGAATCCCACTGTGTTTGCAACCATTTTCAATGAATTGAGCAAGACTTTCTGCTTGTCTAGAACAAGGTTATCGGTATCCACTCTTGCCTTTTTAGTACAGACATCTTCACAAACACCACAACGTGAACAGATACCTTTAACTATTCCATCATCAAGATGAATGCTTTCTATAGGGCAAGTGAATTCACAAACACCACAACCATTACATTTTGCCCTATCTACCACATATCCTCCGTATTTGTTCTTGAATATAGCATGATTTGGACAAGCTTCGAAACAAGCACCACAACACATACAGCTAAAAGCCTTATTATCAACAAAGCGTATTGCTTCACTTGGACAATTTCTTATACAATCTCCTTGTCCATCACACTTATTAGTTGTTAAATACATGATTCTTCTCCTTAATAATAAGTAAGACCATTATTTCCAATTGAAAAATTGGAATAATCCCAAAATCTAATGATCTCCTTTCGCTCGTCCTCCTAGTAATGCACTGCCTATCAATACGCCAATGACTGCTCCCAAAAAGGTGGTTGCAATTGGCACATCATTATAAACAGGGAATTGTCCTAATCCATAAGACATTAAGAGAGCGCCAATTATAAGGGCTATAATTCCACTTGCTGTAAACTTAAAGCTATTGTCAAGATTCAAGTGAACCCTTGAACCTACAACAAATCCGAATATGATTGCAATGATAAGCGGTCCGATTACAATATTAGCGATACTCATTCCTCTTCCTCCGCTAATTTCTTAAATTGTGAAAATGCAATTACCACTGCGCTTAATCCTACAAGAACCTTGAGTCCAACTGCAATGTTCAAGTAAGGAACGATTCCTGCATGGGTCAAATCCGGATATGAGAATAATGCTGCAATAGCTTGAGGCACTTGTCCATAAAGGTTTCCACCTACATTGTAAAGGTATGAGCCAGTTAATGCAAGTCCTGCCAAACCAATCAATACATAAGCCAATGCACCGATTGACTCTAAAGTGGAAATGAACCTATGAGATAATTTCAATGGAGTGCCGTCTACACCATAAACAATGACACATAATATGATTGCCCCTGCAATCATAGCTCCACCTTGGAAACCACCACCAGGAGTGATGTGTCCTCCCAAAATGGTCATGATACCTAAAGCGATAATCACAATAGCTATTGGAAGAGTCATGATCTTCAATATAGGGCTGCTGTCATCCTTATTCCAATTTGGAGATTTTTTTCCTTCAGCCATCATTCATCATCTCCTTCATTAATATCAGAATTTATGTTCTTGTCTAAAATCTTTCCTTTACCGAATACAAGCAATACAACAAGCACTGCAGTAACAAGAATCAGTGATTCTCCTAAAGTATCAAAAGCTCTCCAATCGAATACGACCAGTGTGACCATGTTTGGAGCAAGCTGTGTTCCAATGGCATTGTAAACCAAACTTATTCCAGGTTGAATCAAGCTCTTGAATCCATATATTGCATCGAATAATGTAGATGCAAAAATGATTGCTGCCAATGCCATGATTAAAGATCTGAGACTAGTAATTTTATCAGACATATCTTAACCCCCAATAAATTACTGCAACTAAAATTCCAAGAACTATGACAACATAGAATGTCATTTTTTCCAAGGAATCTGATTGCTCGGATTTTATCTTTCCTGCAAGAGGCATATTTGTAAAGAATAAAACTGCAACTAAAAGCACTACAACAATTGAAGCGACTACGCTGACATGCCTTAGGACTAATGCTGCAAGAATCAATGAGACGAATATCAGGAATTCAGCAGCTATTGCTCCTGAAACATTGTCCATAGTTGTAGGGTCTTTTGACAAACTTGACTTAAGTCCTTTTATTGAATCTAGGAATTTTTGATATAAAGCCATTAGATCAATCCTCCTGCAAATGGAATGAATACATCAGTCACTATATTTGGGAAAATACCTAAAGCCAAACAGATTATAAGCAATACAGCTACAGAGAATACAGTAGCCTTTGGAATCTTCTCATGAGCAAACTTCAAGTCCTTTGGCTTAGGCTGCAAGTATACTGTATGGAAGGCCTTAACGAATGTGAAGAATATCACTACGCTTACAATGATTGCAAGAATTGCAAGTTCAGTGTATCCTGCATCCAATGCAGCTTGCACAAGCATCAATTTACTTTGGAAACCGTTGAATGGCGGAACACCTGCTAAAGCGAATCCTCCAAGCAAGACCATTATTGCCATTTTTGAATCAACTGCAATCAATCCACCTAACTTTCTTGTATCGGATGTTTTTGTAAGGTAGTACACGGTACCGAATCCGATAAATAACAATGCAGTTATGACAATTTCATTTGCTGCCTGGAACAATGCCGCTGCAATTGAATATTGTGTTCCTATACCGAAACCTAATGCAATGAAACCAAGTTCCCCTACTGCCAGGAATGCTATCATTCTTCTAAAGTCTACCTCCATTGCAGACATTGCAATGCTTAAAGCCATTGCAAGAATAGCAAATACGATTATTGCTGTGTTGAAGTAAGGGACATATGCGAATATCTTATACATTGCAATTCCAAATGCAAGCATGCACAAAACTGAAAATCCTTGCAATATTGCAGACCCGTTAGGTCTTGCTTTTGAGTAAACAGCTGATTTTATAGTGTGGAATGGAGGCAATCCTGCTGAATATAGCCATCCAAACAATATCAAGGCAAAACCGATAACTAAACTTGGAGCATAAGGGTTTACATAGTTGTTGCTTATTGCAAAGACAATATCGTTGATGTTCACTGAACCTATTGTTCCAAGAATGAATCCAATACCTAACAATAGAATTGGTCCGCCTATTGCACCTAAAATAAGGTATTTCAAAGCGATTTCATAATTATCTTCAGTGCTTGAAGCTATAATGATACCCACTTGGGTTAAAGCTGTAATTTCGAAGAAAACATACATATTGAAAATATCATTTGAAAGCATCAATGCAGTTACAGATGCTATACCCATAAAGATAAGGTATAAGTAAGGGCCAGACACTTCCTTTTTCTCAGCGAAGTATGTCAATACTGCCAAGAATGCAACGATGCCCATTAGGAATATGAATATCCTTTCAATATTTTCAAAGACATAAACAATACCTGTATTGTAGCTTGCTACAAGAGTGCCCATCAAGTTTGATGGAAGTGAACTTGCAAGAAGCGCTGGGTCGTGACCTCCGAAGTATTGGATGCCGACAGCTGCAATGATTGCAATTACAGGAATTGCAATAGCCACTACAATTGAAATGGCTTTTACAGTTTTGTCCTTTCCACCAAATATGTTAACGATTAAAGCAGCTAATATTGGAATGACAACCATTAAAGGAATCAGGTAATTCATTTTTCATCCCCCATCATTTCAGATACGCTTAAGGTTCCATGCTTTCTGTATAAAACCATAGCTAAAGCCAACATCACTGCTAAAGTACTTGCACCAATTACAATACTTGTAAGAACTAATGCTTGAGGCAAAGGATATGCTGCATTTGCTGCAAACCAGTCTGCAGTCATGCCTGGCAAGAAGATAGGCACGACTCCGCCTGCTTTAAATCCTAAGCAGATTAGGAATAGGTTTACACCTTCCTCAATGAAAGCAATACCAATAATCTTTTTGATTAGATTATCGATGAAGATTGCTGCAAATAGTCCAATAATTATAAATGCACCAGAAGCGAATAAAGAAGCCAATTGAATATCCATCATAACTATGCCTCCTCACCTTTGGTTTTTAAAACAGCCAATGCGATAAATACCGGCACAATAGCCCCTTCCACAATAGCTTGGGTTAAAGCTACATCAGGAGCAAGCAAAATCTGGAATAAGAACGCTACACAGAATCCAGAAATGCCAGTTAAAATAGCTGCCTTAAGCAAGTCATTTTGTAAAAGTGCGATAATAGCGCTTACAACTGCAACAAAAATCACTATATATTCAATCATTGCCATCATCCTCACTTTTTTCATCTAAATTCTCATCAATACTTGAATCATCACTCATATCCAAATTATCTTCAAGAATCACTTCATTAATCAAATCACTTTCATCTTCATAATCTTCCTCTTTTGAAGCTTCTTCAAGATTTGGATTGAGTACTGGATTATTAAGAGTATCTTCACTATGGAAATAAGCATTAGCTAATGCATGAGCCAATAATGGCGCTAGGAATAAATAAATAAGGGCAAATAAAGGTTGGCCTAAAGCAAGGAATGCAATTATTCCTGCAATATCAACAATACCTAAAATATGAATTCTAGCGTAGACTACATTATCTAAGTTTCTATCAATTCTTAAAACACCTACTACTGCAATCAATATCAAAAGTGCAGAAATGACAAGCAAGATTGATTGAATCATATTGATTATACCAGGATCAATTCCAAACATCATTTATGCCCTCCTCATAACTGCTGCATAAGCTATTGTTCCAACAATGCCTAATAGAAGCAATGCTAGAGCAATATCCTTGAAAAATCCGATATTAAATATTGTACCGACTGTTATAAGTAGCAAAGTAAGTGCTAAAGTGAATGAAGAAGTACCTATAAGTCCCATAGAGATAGATTTATATGTAATAATCCTCAATGTTGCAATTAGAAATACAATCAATGCAACCATTAAAAAACACTCAGAAATCAATAAAATATCCATTATCATCACATTCTATGATTATAAATTTACACAATAAACATAAGTTGAAAATTAAATCGCTTATTATCAATTTTATCATTTTAGAAATTAGAATTAATTATAAAAATGATTTTTAGAAATTATTCTAGCATTCCCTTGATATAAGGTTCAAAAGGAATGATGTCCTTAACGTCTCTTGGAGCAATAACTGCAACCTTTATGACTTGATTTTCACTATCCAAGTCTACAGACAATGTTCCCGGAGTCAAGGTAATGCTGTTGGCCAAAATTGTTTGGGATATTGGTCTTTTAAGTTCAGTATCAATATCAATCACAATAGGCTCAAATCCATCAGTTTTGAAGACTCTTAAAGCCATATCTATTGTAGATTTGATAATCTCTAAAATAAGAACCACTAAATAAGCAATCGCATAATAAATTCTACTTAAAAACATTAAAATAACCCCATAATGTTTTAAATTATAATAATATTTACAATAAGTCAAAAATTTGTCGAAATTAGTTAAAATTTTTTAACAAATCATAACAAATCATGATAAATTATCATAAATATTCATGACACTTTTATGACAAAATCCTGCGCAGAAAAATATGCAATAAAAGCACCATATAAATTATATATAATGATAGTAAAAAAATTAATTTTTTTATTATATTATAAATACTATTATTTATCATGATTATTTATTATAAATCTTTTTATAATTTTCATGAAAATTTACTGCTAAACAGAAATAGTAATACTAAGTATAAAAAAAATATTAAAAAATAAGTGAAACTTGATGGGGGATTTTTTAAAAAAATCAATGAAAAACACCTAAAAAATTAAGGTAAAACAATAGCTTGTTAGGAAACAATGAAATAAACATTCCCATTAAAATCAAAAACAATAAAACACCTAATTTCTTGTGGTATTCCTTATCTTTAAATGGGCTGAATGCCTTCACCCCAGAAGGGGTGAAAGAGTCCAATACAATATGACTGCATAAACCGAAAAATATTGAAAATGCAAGCAATGTCAAATTGATCTTCAATGGAGGAATGAATCCCATATTTACTGCCACCACCAAAACGGCAATAGCCACTAGAAATACAGGAGACAGTCTTTTATTAAGAAACAGCAATGCCAATGCAATTATCAATATCAATAAAATCATAAGGTTTCTTGAATTGTTGAAGTCCAAATCATAGGAAGACAATCCCATTCCAAAAAAGAGAAACAGTGATAGGAAAACAGTGATGAGAAATGCACCTAAAATAGAATGGGTAAATCCTCTATGGCTTGAAACCAGAAATATGCCTCCAAGCAAAATGATCACAAGGCCCAAATAATAAGGCAATCCCAGAAAATACAAAAAACATAAAACCAATGCTCCAAGAGCTATGATTGTGATGACATGGTTTCTTTTGAACTCATGGTCAAAGTCGGGAATATTTGCTGAGATTACCGCTAATGCAATAGCCAAAGGATCATAAAACATGAATAGAGAAAGAATAAATGCAAATATCGTATGGCCTTTATAAGAGGAAATACTAACACATCCTATTTAATTAACATACTCTATAACACTCCATGCAAGTATGTTTATTGAATATTTGATTTTAAGCTAATATAAACTAAATGAGAGCATTTGAGAAGTAATAATTATAGAAATAGTTTACCATTGAAAAAAAAAAGTAGATATGTGAAAATTAGATTAGATATATTAAAATAGAGAATCTGTGAAAATTAGATTAGATATATTAAAATAGAGAATCTGTGAAAATTAGAATTCAAATAAAATAGTCAATTATTCCAAAGTATTCTAAAAATGCCTTCATCTGCAAGTAAGACCTTTTGCAGATTTTCTCATTTGAATATCCAATAGCGGATAAAACCTCACAGGTTATTGCAGGAATCTGAATCAAATTCGCTTCATCTTCAAGAGCCCCTTTAAATGGAACACCTGCACTTGGATATAATATCTTTTCAGAACCCACCTTTTCGGAAATATGCTCAGCTATGAAATAGCTTTTGGAGCAAGGGACTTTTGTGCAAAAGATTCCCTCTTTTCCAGGATTGGAATTAGGTGCAGATGAATGGAAATCACCTATAGCAGAAACTTCAAGATCCTTAGCCTTTTTTAGAATGATATTTGTAACGGTATGAGGCAAATGAGCAGACCTATTCAAATCCATACCATCAAGATACCTTGAATTTTCCATAGTGCTCTTTGGAGATGCAAATGGTATGGCATAAACAGTACCATTAAGCTTTCCATTTAAATTCAAATCATAAATATGATCTATTAAGTTCAAAGCAGCAATCTGTGGAGCCAGTTCATTTCCATGAACTCCTGCAACAAGCATGACTTTAGTAGGCCCATCCCCAATCTTAAGCATAGGAGTTCCCTTAATGGCTTGATTTAAAATAAATTTTGAATTGTCTGACAAATCAATGTTGTTGAATATGTTTCTGTTAGCGGATATGAATCCTCCGCTTTCAGAAGAAATAATCTCCAATTCCAAATCGTTTCTATTTAAATCATTCATCAAATCGCCTTTTTAAAAAAGAATTTACAATTAATTTTATCTTTAAAAATAAGTATTCTAAATCAATAAATTATTTATTTTTTATTTTATTTAAACTTAAAAACTATATATTATAAAAAACAAAAGTTAAAGTATAATTTAAACTTAAATTATAATGAATTACATATCAATTATGAAATTTAAAAATAAATTTAATTTAATTTACTAAATAAAAAAGTGATAATATGGAAAAAGTCGTTCTTGCATTCAGTGGAGGATTAGACACCACTGTATGTGTTAAATTATTGGAAGAAGAATATAATTATGAAGTAGTGACTGCATGTGTTGATGTTGGTCAACCTGCAGAAGAATTGCAAAAATCCCAAAATTCTGCAGACAAAATCAATACCGGCAAACACTATATCATTGATGCAAAAGATGAATTTGCTAATGAATACATTGCAAGAGGAATCAAGGCAAATGCAGAATATGAAGGATACCCATTAAGCACTGCACTTGCAAGACCTTTAATTGCAATGAAAATCATTGAAATTGCTGAAAAAGAAGGTGCAACTGCAATTGCACACGGATGTACCGGTAAAGGAAATGACCAATTCAGATTTGAAGCTATCATCAGATCAATGTCTGACTTTAAAATCATTGCTCCAATCAGAGAAATGAACTTAACAAGAACTGAAGAAGTGGCTTATGCAAAAGAGCACGGCCTTAACTTATCCTATGATAAAATCTACAGTATTGATGAAAACCTTTGGGGAAGAGCTATTGAAGGGGATGTGCTTGAAGACCCTGCAAATGAGCCACCTGAAGAAATCTATGAATGGACCAAATCTGCTGAAGACGCTAAAGACACCCCTACAAAAGTAAGCATTGAATTTGAGGAAGGTGTTCCAGTAGCTATCAACGGAGAAATGATGGGACTTGTAGACTTAATCAACAAGGCAAATGAAATTGCTGGTGAAAACGGTGTAGGTAGAGTAGACATCATCGAAAACAGAATGATTGGTCTTAAAAGTAGAGAAACCTACGAAGTTCCAGGTGCTAAATTATTGATTGCTGCTCACAGAGCTTTAGAGCAATTGGTATTGACTGTAGATGAATTAAGATTTGCAGATTACATGAGCACATTATATGCTGATTTAGTTTACGAAGCATTATGGCAAGAGCCCTTAAGAGAAGACCTCGACCAAGCTTTCGACCATATGCAAAGAAGAGTTAGCGGTGAAGTTGTAATGAAATTATTCAAAGGTTCCATTCAGCCATTAAGCAGAAAATCACCTTTCAGCTTACACAGCATTGAACAAATCACCTTTGAAGACAAGGAAACCGACCAAAGAGAAATCGAAGGTATGATCAAGTACCACGGTCTCCAAGCTGCTAACTATCAAAAATTAAATAGGTAATTTATTTATCTATTTAAATTCTTTTTTTACATTTTTTTTAAGACTAAACTCATTTAATCAATAATCTCTATTTAAAACAAAATAAAATCCTTCTTTTTTAAATTTAAGAAAAATTTAATAAACCAAGTTAATAATCTATTTTTTGAATCTTTCAAGCACTTAATTGAAAAAATTAAAAATTAGTTATAATATGCAAAAACTATATAAATATGAAAAAATAAATAATAATCCGAGAATAATATGTACTCAATTACATATCACCCCCTTTACATATGTTTTTTTTAAAAATTAAACCTTTGCATATTATTCTCGCTTTTCTTTAAACTATTTTTTGTTATTTTTAAATTCCAAGCAAAATTAACTATTTTTACATTATAAAATTTATCAAAATCACTTATTTATCTAAATTAAATTTTAGTGAATTTCCAATCAATTCTATATTCTCTAAAGTGTTTTTTGTCTTATAAACAATAATTTCCACCCCTTCATCATATGCCTTATTCAAAGTATGAGAGAACTTAGGATCATTTTCCCAATTAGGCCTAAAGCTGTTCCCATTAGGATGCTCGATTAAAAAAAATACGACTGCCCTGATTCCTTCTTTTTTAAGTGAAATAAGCTCTTCCAAGTGTTTACTGCCTCTTTCAGTAGGGGCATCGGGAAACTGTGCAATTCCATCCTTAATTAATGTAACTGATTTTACTTCAACATAGGCCTCATCAACCGGATTATTTTCATCATCCAAATTGGCCAAATAGATGTCAATTCTTGAATTGCCGATAGTCTTTTCAGATTCAACAATATCATATCCTGACAATTCCCTGACTTTACCATTCAAGATGGCATCGATGACAATCTTGCTAGCCTGTTGAGAATACATGGCAACAAGTGCACCATTGTTTTCAATCAAATGAAGAGAATACTTTGTCTTTCTGTTTGGATTATCGCTTGGCTTAAGATAAACAGTCACGCCATCAATCAATAGCTCCTTGCATCTGCCTGTATTAGGCAAGTGAGCCCTGACCATTTCTCCATCAATTTCCACTTCCGCGATGAATCTATTCGCCCTATTCCTAAAAATAGCCTTTACTAAATCAGTCATTTAATCACTTAATTAAAATATAAAAATAATATAAAAATAAAAAATTAAAAATAAAAATGAATAATCCCTTATTAAAAATCACAAGATAAAATAAATATCTGATTTAATTATTCAATTAAACCACTCATCACTGCTCCCAAATACTGTGTCAAGTCTTGAGCTCCGAAACCATATCCTTGAGCTTCATAAGCCAAATCTCCAGCTTTTCCATTAAGATATGGAGCAAGAAGCGCTGCATCAAAACTGCTTAATCCTTGAGAGAGTAAGCTTAAGGCAATTCCTGCCAATGCATCTCCAGTTCCACCAACAGTCATTCCAGGATTTCCAGTTCTGTTGATTTTCATTCTCTTTCCATTAAATATGAAATCATATTTTCCTTTCAATATAACGGAACCATCAATACTTTTTGTAATCTTATGAATGGCATCGATTTTATCGTTGACTTTTCTAAAGTCAAGATTCTCATTGTCTTCCAATTTGACAAATTTCTCAAGATTATTCAAATCCTCTTTTGAAACATTTTTAAAGAATGACTTGAATTCAGACAAATGAGGTGTGACAATCAAGTCCTCCTTTTTGGAAACAAGACTTAAATCAACTAATTTCAATGCATCTGCATCCAATACCAATGGCTTGTCAATCTTCATTGCCAATACATTGAATAGCTTGCCTGTTTCCTCATTTTGACTTGAACCTGGACCTAATAACACTGCATCAACTTTTGAGGCAAGTTCCAAAATGTCATCTAAATCATCCAAAGACAGGCAATCACCTTTTGCCTCTTTTACAATAAAGTCTTCAGATATTGCCTTTATGGCAAGAGCAGCGTTTTGAGGAGTGCAAATATAAGTCAAATCTGCACCTGTTGCAATAGCGGCCTTAGCTGAAATTGCAGGTGCGCCATAATAATCCTTGCTTCCTCCAACAATCAAAACCTTGCCGTTATTGCCTTTGTGGGAGTCTTTAGACCGGTTCTTTAATCTGAGCAAGTCTCCACCTTCAACAAATAATTCAGCTTCAATAGGAATTCCAATATCACAGGTGATTACTCCCCCTGTCTTTTCCTCACCAGCCAATTTGACTCCAGTCTTTATTTTATGGAAGCTTACAGTATAATCCGCTTCAACAGCAATGTCTGATATTTCTCCAGTCAATGGATCCAAACCTGAAGGAACATCAATAGCCACTGTCAAGCCATTTATTTCATTAATTAGTTCAACGGTTTTTCTAACCTTTGTTCTAAGTTTACCTTTAATTCCAGTTCCAAGAAGACAATCAAGAACAATATATTCACTGTTTGAGTCAAAATCAAGATTGTCCAAATCAGTAGAATCCCTAATGAAATCAACAGATAATCGTGAAACTCTTGGCTCCATATTCATGAGAATTTCAAGGTTTGTGAGTGCATCATCAGACTTAATCTCTTCTAGAGCATTCAAGCAGTAGACTTCCACTTCAAAGCCCCTATTCAACAAATGTCTTGCTGCTACAAAACCGTCTCCGCCGTTTCCGCCAGAACCTGTAAATATTATGATCTTAACCGGCTTTGAAAACTTGAAAGTTGAAAGGGTAGCTACCTCATCAGATATTGATTTTCCTGCATTCTCCATCAAGCACAAGCGAGAAAGCCCTAAATACTCACAATTATAATCTGTTGTCATCATGTCAATTGGATCCATTGTTTCACCTTAATCAATTTAAATAAAATTTTTATAGATTCACAAGCATATAAAAATTACATAAACATTATATTATATAATCAATCTAATAATTAAATATAAGGACAATAATTGAAAAATATTAACCAATGCTGAAAATTAAAAATTTAGAACTTTCTTAAGAAATTAAAAACGGAACCTGAAATGAGGAGTAATGATGAAGGGCATAAAAATCATATATAATTATTCTACAAAAGACAGGACAGGACTTTATGCAGTGCTCATTATTGTTATTATACTATTATATGGAATATTAGGATCCATTTATATTATGGGGTTGAACCTAAACGATTCAATATATTATACTATAATAACCCTTGCTACAGTGGGATATGGAGACATCATTCCTATAACTCCATTGCAAAAAATCTTTTCTGTAACATTAGCTCTCTCAGGAGTAGGGATTCTAGCATATATTTTTACATTTATCATTAGTTCAATTACACAAAACCTTCAAGATATGAGGAGTGGAAGAATTATGGAAAGGAAATTAGCAGACATGCAAAATCACTATATATTATGTGGATTTGGAAGAGTGGGTGTCGCAGTTTATGAAGAATTAATGAAAAGAAACCAGAAAGTAATTATTATTGAAAAAAATGAAGAGAAATTAGAGGATATGGAAGAAAATGAAAATGTGGTTTTGCTTAATGGAAATGCCACTGAAGACAAGACCCTTAAAAAACTTAATATTGACAAATCCTTAGGGGTGATAGTTACAACTGGAAGTGATGTTGATAATCTGTTTATCGTCCTTACAACAAGGGAATTGTATAAGGATGCCTAGATAGTTTCAAGAGCAAGCAAAAAGGAAAGCATTAACAGATTAAAACATGCTGGAGCAAATAAGGTTATTTCTCCTGAATCAAGTGGTGGAACTGACATTTACTTCGCAGCGGTACAACCTAATTTAGTCCACATAACTGAAAGGCATGGAGTCGATTTTATTGGAAATGAATTGGAAATCCTTAGAAAATACGATTGCCATCTCGAAAATATCGAATACCATTTCCATGGAATCAGAACTCCTGTTTCAAGAACAATTGGCGTTTTGGACAAAAGTGAAGAGGATAATTTTGTTGAAAGAATAAATTCTGACAAAAATGTCCGAGAATCATTGGAGACTATCTACAGCACTGTAAATGAGGTTCATTCCCATTGGGTATCCGGACCTGACCAATTCTTTTTAAATATGGCTATTAAAGAGCTTGAAAATGAGGGAATTGTTTTAGGGGTTAATTTAAGCTTTGATGAAATAAATGAGTTTACTAAACAATTTAAAGAGTAAACTCTTAACTCCTTTTTTATAATCTCAATGAATTAAAACTCAAAATCTATTTTCATTTCCATTAGATTTTCAGTTTCTTCAAGTTTATTAACTAGTCTTTCATCCAAATCAGGATTGTTGTCATTATAATCGATTTCTCCAAATTCGCTTCTAGGTGAGAAAGCCAAATGATCTTTTTCTAAACTAAACTCATCACCATCATTTCCGACATTTCCACGAGCATCAAGCCTAATCCACTTATTTGAATCTTCAATATAGACCGCATTCAAGGCATGAACAATATGGCCTAAACTATCATCCTCAGCTATTGTAAGGAGTTGATAACTGATTCCTGATGGAATTCCATTTGCTCTAAGAAGTGCTGCAAGAAGACATGATTTCATCCAGCATATCCCGGTCTTATTTATTAATGCATCACTGGCTGTCCTTGAAACTATATCTGTTTGTATATCCCAAGAGTGTGGAATTTCATCTCTGACAAAGATAAAAGCTCTTTTAATATAATCTGCATCATCACATGATTGATCTTTTAATTCCTGAACCTTTTCTTGAATATGCGGATTCATATAATCAATGCTTTTTGTCTCCAGCAAATATTCCTTCATCAGTCCATTCTCCTACTCAATAATTGTAATCAATTTCAAAATTTGTTAAAAAATAGATAAATAGATAATAATAAAAAAAGAAAAAGAGCGAGATAATAAAATTATCTCAAAATATTAATACACCATCTTAAGCTAATGTACTAATTATATTAAATTTTAATGAATTACAGAATTATTCGAATAATTCGTGTAATTTCATGATGTAAGCACCTAACTTACCATCGAAGTTACCTGCACTAATTTCAAGTACACCATCAACAGTACAAGCTGCCATAATACCAGCTTTCATAGCTGCTTTAACAGATTCTTCATCTACACCATCAATAACGATTTCAAATACACCGTCTGCATCTGGTCTGATGTCAGAGTCTACTTGGTCTTTTAAGGTTACACACATTTTTTCGTTAGTGGATGCGTTTAAGAATTTGGAATATTTGTTGGATCCTACTTTAGAACCGGAAGCAACCATACCACCAGGGAATGGAGTAATAGTACCTGGTACATGGGAAATTGCTTTTACAGCTAATTGTGCTGCTTTTACTCCAGCCATTACATCTTTAGCTAAAATGAAGAAGTTTCCTCCAGCTACACCATCTTTGTAACCGAATTCGGATTCCACTAAGAAGTCACCAGACATGATTGGAATGGAGTGTACTTTTCTGCCGTCAATGCAGCATTCTTTTTCGAAACCGTCACCGAAGAATTTGAGTTTGTTACCGGTTTTTAAGGTTTCTTCAGATTCAAGTAAGTTGAATGCAGCTGCAGTAGGAGCGGTTAATACACACATACCGATTCTTTCCATTAATTCGTGGTCGAGTGCTTTTTTACCACCTTGACAAATCATGATTGCGTAACCAGGTCTTCCGTCAGGAGTGCATTCAGCTGGTACAAAACAGTCAATACCTGCTTCAGCAGGACATCCGATTACAGAAGTTCCGTAACCAGTTGCTTCAGTTGCTGCGATTTTTGCAAGTCTTGGAGTTGCTGCAGTTACTAAAATTCTAGTTACTTTAATTCCGAAACCTTCTGCGTAAGTATCTTTAATTTCTACACCGTTAATTTCCATTTTTTCACCATTTAAATATTTAAATATCGAAAATTAGAATAAATTAAAATCTCGAGATTAATTTAAAAAAATTAAAGTTATCTAATTTATACTAATAATTAATTATATATTAATTCATTAAAATAAAGTTTCCTATTTGATTGTAAACATTCTTAGATAAAAAGTAAACTTTATTTAAAATATTTTCCAATATAATAATGATTATAATGTGAGTATAATTAAATTATAATGTTAAAACTAAAATTAAGGTGTCTAAATGGAAAGAGAAAGCTATTATTTTTTAATTCTGCTAATTGCTTTTGCAATATGCATTGGCGTATTCTGGTTCCAGTTCAATAATGATGTATCCACTTTTATGATAATCAATAATACTGAAGTTCAAGAAGGAGGGGCATTCAAGGGAGCATTGATTGATGCCTATGGAATGTCTGTGCCTAATAAAACAATTACATATCACAAGCCAGGATATCAAATGGGAACATTAGTGACTACGCAAACGGATGAAAACGGTGAATTCTTTATAGAAAATGCACAATACCTGGAAGATGCAGGTAAAGATAACTACTATGGCAATTTCACATTTGCCGGCGATGATAAGTATAAAGGATGCACTTATATTGGAAATGTTACTGTGATTCCAAATTAAATTAAAAAAAAGATTTTATTTTAAAAAATAGAACTATTGAATAGTTCAAAAAATTATTTAAAAAAGAAAAATTATTAAAAAAAGAGCTATTTTTTTAGCTCTTAAACTTATTTTTTTTAATTGATTATATTATTTGATTGATTTTTAGTTTTGAACTTTTTCTTCTAAAACTTCTTTTTCTTCATCATCCAAAACTTCAAGAACCGCTTCTTCCTCTAACTTTTCATCCTCTAAGACTTCAAGAGGTGCTTTTTCTTCATTAGAATCACTATCCTCGATTGATTCTTCTTTAAATGATTCTTCGATGGCTTTCGTATCTTCCTTATCATCGTTTCGAGACCCGGCAAGTGCAAATGCCTTATCTAAAACACTTGTTCCAAACATTGTAAGGAATATCAATCCTACAAATGTTGTCATCCAAAATGAAATCAGTCTTTCAACAACAGTTGCCGCTGCACTTATGGAAGCGGTAATACCTGCGGTTGCATAGAAGAGAATCATTATACCATCTACTGCACCGAGACCACCAGGAAGAAGTGGTATCATACCTACAAATGATGCTAAAATAAAGACTTCACCAATGATGATTGGACTGACATTGGCACCAAACGCTAAAAAGACTACATAAACCCTCAATATTTCAAAAATCCAAATGACAAAGGATAATGGGAGAGCATGATATAAGATGGTTCTATCTCTAAGCAATGCATTCATTCTAGCTTGGAAGACTTTAACTGCCTCAATAATTCTTTGCTCAGTACCTTCATTGAATTTCTTATATAATCTGCGAACGATTTTAATGATCCATGAAGTGAGCTTTACTCCAAAAGCCTCATTGATGCAAACATAAATCAATAGAATAACTGCTGCAGTGATTAGAGTGACACAAATCACTAAAAAAGCAATCAATTTAATATCCAATGAAAAAGTTAAGATTATTCCTATAATTGTTAAGATAGCGAGTATGACAAATGGAAATGTGTCTAAAGCCCTATCTGCAATAACAGTAGCAAAAGTGTCTTCAAATTTAAAATGCCCCTCTTTTGCTAAAAGATAAGCCCTTACAGGTTCTCCACCACCACGACCGCTTGGAGTGATGTTGTTTACAGCCAAGCTAACTAAAACCATAGGGAGTGATTTTTTTATTCCCAAATCCATATTAGCTGTCTTGTTGATGATATTCCATCTCCATGTGTATAAAAAATAAGTAAAGATCTGTATAACAATAGCTAATAAGACAAGCCATAAATTAGATAGTTTAAGTGCTTCAATGACCTCATCTATACCAATGAAGTACAGCATAACAGCCATTATCACCAAACCAAATAATAAGAATATCAAGACTTTCTTGTTTTTCATTTTATCAACTACTGTTACTTTAATTATCAAAAACTATTTTAAAAAATTGTAGATTAAATGATAAAAATAATCTTAACAATAAAATATTTAATAAATCTTTTATTTAAAATTATATATTTAACTTGGTATAGTTTGTAAGTATAAAAACAAAATAAAGAAAAATAACCATCTTAACCCAGTTTAGTTTGAATATATAAAAACTAAACTATAATAATATTTAAATATACAAAAGTATAATCAATATTTGTATGAAAAGGAAATATATCACTAAAGCTGATTTGTTGGTTGTACTCCATTATTTAGGATACATTATGCAAGGATTAGGTGTTGTTTTATTAGCCCCTATACTAGTTGCATTAATCTACGGAGAGTACATTAAAGTTAGCGCTTTTTTAATTCCTTGCTTTATCTCATTCCTTTTGGGAACCGCTTTCACTAAAAAATTCTCAAATTACAACAAGCTTAGACTAAAGCATGGAATGTTGATATCATCCTTTGCATGGCTATGGGCTTCACTCATTGGAGCTTCAATCATGGCTCTTTCATTAGATATCCATTTTGTTGATGCACTTTTTGAAAACATGTCTGCATGGACAGGTAGTGGAATGACTTTTTTTGTAAACGTTGAAATCTTGCCTAAATCTATCTTATTCTTGAGAAGTTTGGAACAATGGATAGGCGGATTGGGAATCGTAATTATATTTATCGGAGTTCTAATCAGATCAGGTACTGCAGCATCAAGATTATACAAATCAGAAGCAAGAGAGGAAAAGATCAAGCCGAACATTGCAAATACCTTAAGAAAGGCTTTGGAAATTTATTTAATCTATACCGCTGCAGGAATAGTTCTTTTTATTTTAGCAGGCCTTCCAATATTTGATGCAATAAACCTTACATTTACCAGCATTTCCACTGGAGGAATGTCAATTAAAAATGCAAATGTTGGATTCTATCAAAACAGCTTGGTTTACATAATCACTATGGCTTTAATGATTTTAGGTGCAACAAGCTTTTCCATCCATTATAAGATTGTCAAAACAAGAGGAAAATCTGTTTTGAAGGATGTTCAGTTCCAATTGCTTATTTGCTTGATTGCCATTGCAAGCGCATTTATTTTAGTAACAAATAAAAGGGTCCCCATAGAAGAATTGTTCACCATCGTTTCTGCAATTACAACTACCGGTGCAAATGTAGTTCCACCATATGAACTTGCAAGATGGGGCAGTGCTTCCCTTATTGTTTTAATGGTTTTAATGCTCATCGGTGGTTCTTCAGGATCCACTGGAGGGGGTTTAAAGCTTATTAGGGTCATTACTGTGATTAAAGGAATGAACTTAACCATCACAAACCTGGTTTCACCTGAAGGAAGGGTTGTAAGCACAAAAATTGGTGGAAAGAAAATAAATGAAAGGGAGATTAAAGAGGCATCCGCTTATATCGTGACATTCCTGATATTCCTTGTATGCGGATGGATCATTATGACCCTCTATGGCTATGACCCATTTACAGCATTATTTGACGTTATCTCCATACAAAGCAATAACGGTTTAAGTACAGGCATAGTCTTTGGAGGATTGCCAACCCCTTTAAAATTAACCTTGATTTTCCTGATGTGGATTGGAAGATTGGAAATCATACCAGTTCTAGTGGTATTTAGAACAATCGCGGGATTAATAAACCCAACAAGAAGAATTAAAAACATTAGGAAAAATGGTTCTAGTGAATAAAAAATCACAATCCCTTACCCTTTAGAATCTACCTTAAAAACACTCCTTTTATTATTGTTTTAATAGATAAAAACTAACATTACGAAAGATTTATAAATATAAATTGAGATATTAAAACAATATGTTAATTTTCATAAAAATTTTTGAAAATTACCACAAAATTAATGATTATAAATATTAGTGATTTTTAAGAAAATTATTGTAATTTTTATTCATTGAAAAAAAAGTTTTTAGGTGTTTGTTATGTATATTGTGATTATGGGCGGAGGTCGTGTAGGGCTTTCCCTTGCAGACCGTTTAATCATTCATGGTTATGATGTAACAATTATTGAAAGCAATGATGACTTATGTGATCAAGCTTCAGAGGAATTGGATGCAATGGTCATTTGCGGTAGTGGAACCGATACAAAAACATTGGAAGAAGCGAATATTGAAGAGGCGGATGTTTTTGTAGCAACTACTGGTAATGATGAATCAAACTTACTGTCCTGTATTCTTGTAAAGGAATACACTGATGGAAAAATCATTGCTAGAGTAAGTAACCCTGACCACGAAGAGGCATTTAAGAAAGTGGGAATTGATAAGGTTATAAGTCCTGAAAGAACTGCAGCAGGATTCCTCGAAAAAGTAATTACAAGACCAAATGTAGCAGACTTAATGGCATTTGGTGCAGGTAATGCAGAGATTTTGGATATGACTATTCAAAACCCTAAGGTATTTGGAAAGAAAGTTTCTGAATTCTCTCCAACAAAGGATTACATTATCATCTCTAAAAATAACGATAATCACGAATTGGAAATTCCACAACCTGATGACATATTAAGCAACGGGGACAAGATTTCCATTCTTGTAAAAAGAAATGCTTTTGAAAAAGCTGAAAAGAAATTTATGGGTGCTGGAGGATTATTCGGATTTTAAATCCCCAATCCCCTTTTTTTATGAATGAGATATTAATTCGTATATATTGAAACTAATTAATTCTGCAATAAAAAAAATGGAATAAAATAATAATTATCTTATTCCCATCATCATGCAAGACATTTCAACATGCTGATTTCCATTTTTCACCCAAGGGCCATGACCTGGAAGCAAATATTCAACATCTAACTCCTTTAAACGCATTAATGATGCCTTCATGTCATTAGGATCCCCACCAATATCCATACGGCCTACTCCACCATTTGAAAAAATGGTATCGCCACTGATAAGAATCTCGCCATCATATAATGATATTCCTCCTTTGGTATGCCCTGGAGTGTTTATAACTTCAAAATTAGCTATTTTATCTCCATCTTCAAGTTCAATATCAACATCATGCCTTCTGACAATTGAACCGAATAATGAGGAAACTGTCAATTCACTTTCAGGATCCCTAAGTGCAATTGCATCAATCTTATGAATAGCTATTTTTGCATTTGGGAAAAAGTCATTTCCACCAACATGGTCATAGTGACAATGAGTGTTTACAATCAATTCTATATCCTCTGGCTCAATTCCTATCTCTTTGATTTTTGAAAATAGGTTTGAATTGCTCTGACCAGTTCCAGCATCCACTAAAATGTAATCATATTCAGTATCTGAATCGGTATTGTCAATCAAATATGAATTGGAATCAGCCATTACACCTTCAATACAATAAACATTATTGATTTTTTCCATAATATCACTTAAAAAATTAATTTAAAATCTATTAAATATTCTTTAAGAAATAGTAAATAAACTTACCTAAAATAGACTAAAAAATAAGCAAAAAATGAAAATTATGAAAATTTACCTAAAATAAGCTATAAAAATGTGAAAATTGAAAAATCTAATAAAAATAGTAAAAATTAAGTAAAAATGGGGTCACAGGGATTTGAACCCCGATCCTAGGATTTCTCTTGCCTCAGTACTCCAATTGATCATCACAACAAGTACTGTTCAGTTACGCGTATATTTCTTCAAAGACAACTGGAGTCCCAGATGATGCCAGGTTACACCATAACCCCATACTTAATAGATTAACATATGAAATATGTTAACCTAAAGCCAAGAGAGAGATTTGAACTCCCGTGTAATTGGTCTGCAGCCAACCGCTTCGCCTCTAAGCTATCTTGGCATAAATAATAATACAGTATTATAAAGTATGTTTTAATAATATATAAACTTATTGATGAAATAAAAAATAAAATAAGAATTTTTGAAATTATAAAAATAGAAAAAAGAAAAATAGAAAAATGATAATAGAATGTAAGGAATATTAGAATTTGACTTGCTTGTCAAAGCCACAGATTTCATCAATCTCATATGCCTTTTCCAAACAGTAGTTCTTCTCCACCTTATAATTTCCATTTCTGGTTTTTTCAATTAAATCAGGTGATAGGAAGAACCATTTTGTGTATTTGAATTTAACACCAAGATAAGGATCTGCACCAAAAGTCTCTGAAAACTCTATCAAAGCATCTATTTGAGGATGATCAATGTAAATCTTGTCTTTAGTAGTTGTCTTTACTTCAATAGCTAAGTATGTCTTGCCGTTTCCTGCTATAACATCAGGCAATGGCTTTTTAGTAGCGCCTCCAGATGCTGGAGCCCTCATAGCTGCAAAACCTCTATCCCATAATTTGTGAACTAAATCTCTTTCTTCAGCTGAACCTTTTTTAGCCATGTTAAAACCCACTTTAAATGTAACCTAATTATATTTAGTTTATTTCTTTACATATAAATAAAAGCAGTTAGAGCATTTGAAAAGTAATAAAAAAATGAATTGGAACAATAAACTTCTTAAAAAAGTTAAAATGGTCAATGAAAAAGTAGTTTAAAAAGAGTTGAAATAATAAAAAAAGTTAAAAAATGGGGCCGGGGCCGAGATTTGAACCCGAGTCACAGGATCCACAGTCCCGTAGGATGACCGCCTACCCTACCCCGGCAAATGAATACCATAATAGGAATAAAAACTAAAAAATTAAAGAATATGCGGGAGCAGGGATTCGAACCCTGGTAGACCTGCGTCAACAGGTCCTAAGCCTGTCTCCTTTGGCCGCTCGGACACCCCCGCTACAAAGAGAGGGAAGGAGATTCCCAAATATCTTTCAAATATAAAAAATGCTCCGACCGGGATTCGAACCCGAGTCTTCGGCTCGAAAGGCCGAAATGATTGGCCGGACTACACCATCGGAGCAAAAAATACGAATGCAATAAAACTAGATTATACAATGGGCCCAATGGGATTCGAACCCATGACATCCCGGTTATGAGCCGAGCGCTCTACCTGGCTAAGCTATGGGCCCAAAAGCGCCGTCGACAGGGCTCGAACCTGTGACCAATCGGTTAACAGCCGAACGCTCTACCTACTGAGCTACGACGGCAAAACAACCCATGCTTGCAAATCATAGTTTTAAAAAATACATACTGAATAATACAGTAATATTATGTTGATTAACATAGTATATAAATGTTTCTATAAAAAATATTTGAAAAAATACCATATTCACACGTTTTACAAAATTTTAAATAAATTTATTTTACATAAAATATGGAATATTATTAATGAATACTGAAAAATTAAAAACTAATTTAAAATATAAAGATGAAAAAAGTTTTGTAAAAAATTTAATCCCAAAAAAATGGGACAATGAAAAGAAAAATAAATTTATCTGATATGAAAAAATGCAGATAATGGGTGAGTTATAGTTGCGCGATGTTTTTAAGTGGGGTAGCATAGTGTATTAATAACTGAATTTGATGAAAATTTTGTTTGTATTTTTGTTATACATTATTTGAAAGAGAATTATTATGAAGTAATTTTAATAGGTGATGAAGTTTTTGAGGGTTATCAATTTGATGGTTCATTTTTTGAGTGTAGCTTTATTAGAAAGTGTATATCATTGCTGGTGATACAAGACTATAATGTACTATTGATATCCTCTCTTGTTAATTGGGGAGTAACTTGTTTTTGTTGACTATTGGTTTGAGATATTATATAATTTAGTTAGATATTTAAGATAGTAAGGTGATATTTGATGGCTAAAAAGAAACAAAAGAAGGATAAAAATAAAAATAAGTTTGAATATAATAATGAAATAGTTGGTGTTATTATAATATTATTGGGAATTATAGGTATTTTGGGAACAGGAATTATTGGTAATATTATAAGAAGTTTTGCGATTTTTTTGGTGGGAACTGTTTATTTGGCGTTATTAGTTCTTTTGATAGTGGTTGGGATTTTTCTTATTTTGAAGAAAGCTGTCCTTTTTTTTATGTTTGAAAAAAATTCTAAGGGAGAAAAAATATGGCTTCTCCTCCTTTTGTTTCTATTCAAAAAGAACGAGGTCATCTCCGCATATATTTTTGGGGCAAAAAAATTTTTTCTTATAATGTCGAACCTGTTTAAATTATAAAAAAATACCTCTATATTAAGTTTAACAGGTGATAAAAATGATGAAATATAATATTGACACTATAGTAAATGCTCTTTCCTAAAAATACGGAATAAAGGATTTAAAATGAATATTTCATGCAGATGGCGGAATTAACTGCGAAACGGTCCACATGTCTGAGAAGGCAGGTTGGCGCAGTCATCGTCAAGGACAAGCGTATCCTGACAACGGGATACAACGGCGCACCTGCAGGCATCATGAGTTGCCGTGACAAGGGATATTGCATGCGTGACCAACTGGGAATCCAAAGTGGCACTCAACAAGAAAAATGCTTTGCGAATAAATGCGGATGCTGAACGAGTTCTTCTCATCCTCATACATCACAGCGGAATAGTGATTTCCGCTGCTGTCGGCGATGCTGTCGAAAATATCCGTGTGCTCATCAAGCTGACGATG
>NZ_CALDKF010000104.1 GCF_937898925.1 uncultured Methanobrevibacter sp. | reverse complement strand
GAATGCCCTATTTTAGATGGTGTTGATGGCAAGGACTTTTATTTTGTACACTCCTATCATGCAGTTCTTGATGATGATATCAATTTGTCTGCTGTTGTGGATTATGGCATTGATTTAACTGCTGCAGTATCAAAGGATAATGTATTTGCAACCCAGTTCCACCCAGAAAAAAGTGGAGTTCCCGGATTGAAAATACTTAAGAACTTTGTTAGTTTAGAATAAATTTATTCTACTTTCTTTTTTTTAATATTTTAATAATTTATTTTTTTAACTTTTTGAAAATATTCACAACTCTTTAATTTTTTTTAAATTTTTTTAGTAAATTATTTAAATAACCCTGTACATATTATCTTTGGGGGAGATATTATGGGAAAATTTAAATTCTTAATTATTCTAATTTTAGCTCTATTTTTAGTATGTGGAATTGTTATGGTTGTAGATGCACCTAGTTCTTTTGATGATTCCGTAAGTCTTATACCTACTTCAGATTCAAGTGTAGATGCTGACTCATCCAACTGTGAAAGTGGAACTTGTTTAGTTGATTCCAATAAAACCGATGATAATTCCGTTAAAACTGTAGATAAAGATAGTAAAGATGATAAGATAAATTATGATTCAAAATATTATGTTGATGATTTCATTGATGGTTTATACTTCTGCAATGACTTTGAATATGCATTCAAGGAGGCTAAGGCTCATAATAGGAATGTAATGATTATTTTCGACGGAGCAGCTTGCATCTATTGTGAATACCTTAAGGAAGGAACTTTAACAGATCCTTCTGTTCAAAAGGAAATAAATGAAAATAATATTTTATTGATTACAGAAAGCAGTGAAAGTCCAGAACTTTTCCAACAATTGGATGTTTACGGAACTCCAACTACTGTAATCCTAGATCCGGATGGAAAAGAATTAGGCAGAATAGATGGTTATGAACCTCCAGAAGAATATTTGAGAGATTTAAAAGAGATTAATGGTCATTAATATTTACTAATGAGGTGTTTTAAAATGGAGATAATGCCGATTATTTCATTTTTTACAGGAGTGATTTCAATATTATCTCCTTGCATCATACCCACTATACCGATAATTGTGGGATTTAGCTTAAAGACCAAATCAAAAGCGGAAATATTGTCTTTTATCTTTGGATTATTTAGCATTTTCACAATAATCATCTTTTTGACAGGGTTCTTTACAGCTATTCTTTATAGGTATATCATTTATGTAAGGGTCATTGCTGCAGTTATCTTATTGATTATGGGAATATTGATGTTTTTTGATTATAACTTGTCCTTTAAATCGATTGATGCCAGAACTGGTGGAGGGATACTCAATTCATTTATTTTAGGATTCTTGACTTCAATCGCTTGGGCAGATTGCTATAGTGCATATCTTATTTCTCTCATAACCTTACTTGTAAGTTCAAATAGTCCATTATATGCAGTTGGAAATATACTTATTTATGTTTTAGGTTTTGCATTGACTCTCTTGGCATTATGTTTAGCGATTTCAAGAATAGATTTGGAGAAATTGATTTCCAAGGCAAATTACATTCCTAAGATATTTGCTGTTTTGATTATATTAGGGTCCGTTTATTTGCTTCATAGTTCATTGCTTGTATTCATATGAATAAATAAATTCTTTATTATTTTTATTATTTTTTACAAAAACAAGTAATTTATTGTTATTTTTAGATATAGTAAACTATACATGAATATTATTTTTCATACGCTCTCTAAAACTATTTATTTTATAAAATACAACTATTATATAAGAGTATTTAAAAAATAGATTGTTATTTTGAGTTTAAAAAGAATTAAAGCAATTTTAAAAATATTTATATATGATGAAAATATATTTATAATTAACAGTAATTATTTGCTGTGTTATAAAACCTATGCGATTGTATGGTTGAAAAAGGGTAATGCTACATTTTTTATATCCTTTTTCAAATTTTACTTTTTTTACTCTTTTTTATTTCAATTCAATACTCTATTTTTAAAAACTTTTAATTATTACCAAAAACAGAAACTCCATACAATTCATAGGGATGAAATATGAGATCAATAAAATTATTTTTTATATTTTTCCCTATTTCCATAGGGGGTGAGTTAGAATGCTAGCACTATTTGTGTTTCTTGCATATTTAATCTTATGCATAAATGCATTCTTTAACTTACTTTAATTAAATGTAATTTGATTTTATACGAACTCATAAAAAAAGGTTTTTTCTTTAGATTATTGTTGGAATAGTAGCATATTTCAGTGATATATTTTCTGTTTTTTCCTTTTTGTTTTTTCTATTTTTCACAATCCAAAATCAAATATTATATACTGAAAATGACAAATATAATTATATAAAGTTTAAAAATTATTAAATTTTTTATTATCATTTTTAATAATTTTAAATTATTCTAAGATTTTTAAGTGGAGATTGAAATGATTTACTCAAAAGAAATTGAAAATATGTGTCCTGTTCATAAGGGAGCAGACCATGGTCCTGCACCAATACCTGAAGAGGGCCAATGGGTAAAATCCAAGGAAATCAGTGACATTTCTGGACTTACTCACGGTATCGGATGGTGTGCACCTCAACAAGGATGCTGCAAATTAACCTTAAATGTCAAGGAAGGAATCATCGAAGAGGCATTGGTTGAAACTATCGGATGCTCTGGTATGACTCATTCCGCAGCTATGGCTGGTGAAATTCTTGTTGGAAAGACAATCCTTGAAGCATTGAATACAGACCTTGTATGTGATGCAATCAACACTGCTATGCGTGAATTATTCTTGCAAATTGTTTATGGTAGAACCCAATCAGCATTCTCTGAAGGAGGCCTTCCAATCGGTGCTGGCCTTGAAGATTTAGGAAAAGGTCACAGATCTCAAGTTGGTACAATTTATTCAACTAAAGTGAAAGGTCCAAGATATTTGGAACTTACTGAAGGTTATATCACTGAAATCGGTCTTGATGAGGGATGGGGTAAAAACACCCTTGGTACGGGTCAGCTTTTCAGCCTCAATGAAGCAGCCGGCCGCAAGACTGTTTACGGGATGATTAAATCTGGAAAAATGCCCCTGCCCCTGCCACATCAGTTCCAGAGCTGCCTTTTTCTTATATTTATCGCCACGGATCTGATTGATGAGTGACTGGACATATTTTGTTCTGCCTTTTATTATTTAGAATAAAGGTTTGAACATTCGGGAGATTCCATAAGAAAACGCTTTCGCACATTCTTTGGAAGGAAAAATTCCTTATAGACATCGTATTCCGATCTGGTATACCGGGACGGAGTTATGACATCTATGCTCCTGTTGATATTGATCTGGTGAAAAAATTCACGGATCCACGGAAAACCGATACGAAGAAGAGAATCCCTGTCAAAAAAAATGGAAACCACGGGATCCTTTCCCTTTACCTGAAGAATCTTCTGACAAAGTTCAGCCGGA
>NZ_CALDKF010000103.1 GCF_937898925.1 uncultured Methanobrevibacter sp. | reverse complement strand
AAAAAAATAATTATAAAAAAAATAATTATAAAAAAAATAATTATAAAAAAAATAAAAATATGGCGATTAACCATAAGGGCTGAATCCTTCTTGGAAATGCTCACATACTTCTTCTAACTTTTCGGGAATGTTTATTTTTTGTGTACAGTAATCAATGCAGGTTTCACATTTGGTGCAATCACTTGCAGGAACCTTTTCTTCACCTAATTTATCATAATACAATCTGTATATATTTGACTGTTTCTGTACACTATGATGATTATATAATCTGAAATACTCTGGAATTGGGATTTCCAATGGACAAGCTTTAAGGCAATAGCCGCATTCACTGCATGGTACAGCAAGATTTTCCCTTAATTTATCTGCTTCTTCTAATAAGAACTTATGTTCCTCTTCGCTTAATGGCTCAAAGTTTTCAAAGGTATCTATATTATCCAATAGATCTTCCATCTTATTCATTCCACTTAAAACCATTTTTACATGTTCCAATGAAGCGCAGAACCTCATTGCAAAGCTTGCAATAGACTTATCTGGATTGAATGACTTAAAATCATCATTGATGCTTTCTGGCTGATTTACAATTACACCACCTTTAAGTGGTTCCATAACATAAACGTCAAGACCGTGCTTTACACATAAATCATAGCATTTGTGAGCTTCAATAGCTGGATCTTCCCAATCCAAGTAATTAAGTTCCAATTGGACTATATCAAGAATATCTGCATACTTATCAAGGAATTTCTCAAGCAAATCAGAGTTGTCATGGAAACTTATACCTATTTTCTTAGTCATGCCTTTTTCTTTCATGTTCTTTACATATTCAAAGGTATTGTGCTCTTCAGCTAACTTTAACCATGGAACATTGATATTATGTACAAAAAATACGTCAAAATAGTCAATTCCAAGCCTTTCAAGCATGGTATTAACAAATTTATCGTTATCTTCTTCACTTGTCAATGCCCATGTAGGCATTTTATCACATATTTGGTAGGATTCACGAGGATATCTGTCAACTATTGCTTTTTTCATTGCAACTTCACTAACTCCATTATGATAAGCAAATGAGGTATCAAAGTAGTTGAATCCTTTTTCCATGTAAAGGTCTACCATTTCATTAAATAATTCCTGGTCAATTTTAGTAGGGTCATTTGCATCAGTTTGAGGCAATCTCATGCATCCAAATCCAAATTTTGATTTATATTCCATTTTTTCACTCCAAATATTTTTTTTATCAGTTTTTTTTAATCTATAAACCTTGTTAAATTAATATAATTGTATATATAAAAATATTTTTAATTAATTGTATATATAAATGTTTTTATATGAAAAAACTATTAAAATTTATTCCAATTATTTTCTTTTATTTCACTAAAAAAGATTAAAAAATTCTTATTTTTTAAATTAAATCTTTTTTAGAGATTTATATAAAAATTGCTATTTACAAAACTTTATAAATTACTATAAATATAAATATAATTGTATCAAAAAATTATTAAATATTTTATATAAATCTTAAAAATATTAATTATAATTTCACCTAAAAAGGGATAATAATATGCAATTCAGAACACCATCAAAAAACAACACTATATCTAATAAGGATATTGAGAAGGAGTTTAAGAATCTAAGAAAGGAACTCTTGGATTTAACCTTACGAAACCCCCTTCTTAGCTTCAAGGCAAGGAACAGAAATCTCAGTATCATTAACCAAACACCTATGAATGCATATAAGATCCTTGTTTTAGAGAATAAGAAAATGTATTTCTCTCCTAATAAGGCAGAGACCAAGAAATCCAGAGCTCACACTTTCATAGATCAAACCAAGGAATTCTTATCATCTGAAAGCGATAAAACCTTAAAAGCAGATTTGACACCTAGTGAGCTTCAAAAAAGACTATTTTATATTGACCAGCAATCTAAGACAATGGTTCAGGAACAAGGTTACAATATTTTGTATATTGCTCTTGGTTTTATAGAATGGATTGACAAGAAGAAACCAAGACAAAAGAATTTAGCCCCACTTATTCTTATTCCAGTAGCTATGGAACGTAAGAAGGTTGGAAATTCATTTTCATTATCCTGGACTGGAGAAGACATTCAAAACAACATCTCAATTCAAGCTAAATTGCGTGAAGCGGGAATAGAGCTTCCTAAATTTGAGCAAACTTCTTATATTGAAGGTGTAAACCAATATTTAGCAGATGTTAAAAAGGCAATCAGACCATTTAGCAAATGGGATGTTAAGGATGATGTGGCTTTAGGATTCTTTTCATTTACTAAATTTGTCATGTATAATGACTTGAATCCTGAAAGTTGGAGCAAAGATGTTGATTTAACTAAAAATGAACTTATTCAATCAATATTCAATCCAAGCAAAAATGTTTATGAGGATACATTTGAGGAAGAAGATGTGGATGAAAAACTCCATTATAAAACAATGTATCAAGTCTTGGATGCTGATTCATCACAGATTGCAGTTATAGAAAACGTAAAGGCAGGCCATAATCTAGTTGTAGAAGGACCTCCAGGAACAGGTAAATCACAAACTATCGTAAACTTGATTGCAGAGCTTATAGCAGAAGGAAAAACAGTTCTCTTTGTAAGTGAAAAGATGGCTGCACTTGAAGTTGTAAAAAGCAGATTGGATAGTGTAGGTCTTGGAAAATTCGTATTGGAATTGCATTCACACAAGACAAGACGAAAACAATTCTTGAAAAACCTCAAGAAAGCAACTAATGTAAGGGCTACAAGAGACTTGAAATTAGATCAAACCCTTAGAAAGCTTGAAAACTTACGTGACCAATTAGATCAATATGCTGAAATAATTCACACTCCAATGGCTAATGTAAATCTCACACCATTTGAATTATATGGTATGAAAGAGTCTTCAGAAGACTATTTTGCAAGACAAAGTAAATTATTGCCTTTAGTAAGATTCAACAATGCTGAAGACTTAACAATGAAGGAATTGGATGATATTATAATATCATTAGAAAATTTAGCAGAATTATATTCAACCATTTCCAAAAATAATCCATGGAGCTATTGCAATCCAAAGAGTTTGCTTCCAGCGGATTTAAGGGAAATTGAATTATTGATTAGGGATAGTTTAGAGTCTTTAAGTGATTTCAGATATGAGATGAATGTTGTAAATGAAGTTTACGGCATTAAAATCCCTAATACACTAAAAGAATACGAAGATTCAATAACTGCATTGAATATTTTGAATAGTGAAAGTGCTAACTTAGTGGATAGTTCAGTCTTGCTTAGCAAATATTGGTTCAATAGTCCAGAAAAATCCTTAGAGCTCATTAAGCTATTGCAGCATTATCAGCATGCATCTGGATTATTTAATAAATTCTCAGATTATTTGCTTGTTGCGGATTTAGATACAATAATATATGATTTGGAAAAGGAATCCAATAAGAAATTCAAGCTATTTGGTGGAAATTCCCATAAGGAAGAGCTTTATAAGCTTTATAACGGCAATGTTCCAAGTGATAGGGAAGCATTGAATGACTTGATTAAAGTGAGAAACCATATTAAAATCAGACAAAGCCTAAAGGATAACGAAGCTCTTGGAAGAGCATATTTCGGTGATTTATGGAGTGAAAACGCTAATATAAATGACTTGAAGCAAGTGGCTAATTGGATGAATAAATTTGTCTATCTCATATCAAATGGCACTTTTAGTGAAACTACTGTAAAAATGCTTTCAAATGATCTTTTCCTTCCAGATATGGATTCCAGCATAGATGACTATGTTGAAAAGGGAAATAGATTCTATGAAAATCTTAAGAAATTGGAGTCAAAATTAAATCCAAGAAGCAAAATCATCTTTAAAAGAGAAACAGATGATGTTCCATTTGACAAATGGGAAAATCAATTGAATAAATGGAAAGGACAATTATCAAGCTTACATTTATGGTCTCAGTATTCCAACACCAAAAGGGCATGCAGGAATAGTGAGGCATCATTATTCATTAAGACCATTGAAAAAAGAAACATTAAGAAAGATGACGTTAAACCAATGGTTTTAGGTAATTTTGCAGACAGCTTACTCAATATTGTCTTCAATGAAAATGACACTTTAGCAACATTTATCGGTGAATTGCACGAAAACAGAATCAAGGAATTCAAGGATTTGGATGTAAAAATCATTAACTTGAATAGAAAAAGGATTTTCAATAAGCTAAATAGCCAAATTCCTAAGATTTATGGTGCTGCTAATGATCCAGAAGCTAAGGTATTGGCAGGAGAATTTACAAGAAAAAGTGGACATTTACCTGTTAGAACATTGCTTGAAAAGGCAGGAGGAACCATTAAAAAGATTAAACCTGTCTTTATGATGAGTCCATTGTCCATTGCACAATATCTTGATCCTACAAATCCTAAATTGCAATTTGATGTGGTTATTTTCGACGAAGCAAGTCAGGTGAAACCTGAGGATGCATTAGGTGCATTCATGAGAGGTAAGACTGCTGTTGTAATGGGAGACACTCAACAATTGCCTCCTACAAGCTTCTTTGACCAAATGACTGACAGTGAAAGTGGGGAAGAAGTGGCAACTGCTTTGGATATGGAAAGTATCCTTCATTTATGTAAATTATCATTCCCAGTTAAAATGCTTAAATGGCACTATAGAAGCCGTCATGAGTCTTTAATTAATATTTCTAATAGGGAGTTTTATGATAATGAGCTATTGGTATATCCATCTCCATCTCACACAGATCCAGAATTAGGTCTTAAATTCCATTACAATCCTAATACTCAATATCATAGAGGAGAAGGCTCAGCTAACCCTCTTGAAGCAAAGGACGTAGTTAAAGAGATATTCAATCACTTTGCAAAATATGGTGACAAAAAGAGTTTAGGTGTAGGAACATTCTCTGTAGCTCAAAAGAATGCAATTCTAGAGGAATTGGAGATTGAAAGAAAAGCCCATCCTGAATATGAAGCCTTCTTTTCAGAAAACAAGGAAGAAAGATTCTTTGTTAAAAACCTTGAAACTATCCAAGGAGACGAAAGGGATGTCATATTAATCAGTGTAGGATACGGTTATGACACAGAAGGCAAAATGTCATTGAACTTCGGCCCATTGAATCAGGATGGAGGGGAAAGACGTTTAAATGTACTTGTTACAAGAGCAAGAGAAAAATGTGTAGTGTTTACCAACTTCAGAGCTCATGATATTCATTTAACTGCTAATCCACCATTTGGTGTAAAATCATTGCAGGCATTCTTGGAATATGCTGAAAACTTGCATTATAACCAATCTGTCCAATATGAGGATTATGATGAAGCACCATTTGAAGATGCAATTTGCAATTTCATAGCTGAAAATGGATATGAAGTGGATAAGAAGGTTGGTTGTGCAGGATTTAGAGTGGATTTAGCTATTAAAGATCCGGATAATCCTGGAAAATACATTTTAGGAATCCAATGTGATGGTCATAATTACGCTTCAAGCAAGGTAGCTAGAGATAGGGATAGATTAAGAGAACAGGTATTGAAAGGTTTAGGTTGGAATATCTATCATATCTGGTCTACTGATTGGTATAGAAACAGAGACTTGGCAAGAGCTAAGCTATTGGAGAATATTGAATCAACAATTGTCAATACTAAAGTTAAGGACTTGAAGAAAAAGATCAATGATGTTGAATCAATGAAAATCAATCCTGTAACTACAGTTATCCTTGGAAAAGACGATAATGAAGATGAAAATGATGATTTCATAGAGAATAACGAAGAAGATGAAATGGATATTGTAAATAATATTTCAGATAATGATTTGGCAAATATCCAATCAATTAAAGAGGAAATCAATGAAAAGGCTGAAAAGGATAAGGAAAAAGAAGATTTAATCAACAGATACTTGGAAGGATTTGATGATGAATTAACTAAAAACTCTTCCAAAGATGATAAAACTTCCATTAATGCTTGGAATACCAGCATGGAGGTGCAGACATCCTACCGGCCGGTGTTTTCCGGCGTTACCACTAAGGATGCTTGCTACTTTACCTTTGATCCTGTGGCGGCAGACGG
>NZ_CALDKF010000102.1 GCF_937898925.1 uncultured Methanobrevibacter sp. | reverse complement strand
CATTATTAAAAATGGCACACCTTATGCTAATTACAGTGTATTAAGCGGAATCGATTGGATAGTTAACTTGCCAGCTGGAACATATCAAGCTATATTAAGCATTGAAGGCTCCAATGTAGAGCCAGTGACCAAAACAATAACCGTAGCTAAAAGCCCGGCTAAGATTACCGCAAGTGCAGTTACCGCAACCTACAATGTGAACAAATACCTTGTTATCAAATTAACTGATGGTAAAGGCAACCCATTAAGCGGAGTAAATGTTACTGTAACCTTAGGCACTGCTAAAACATACACAACCGATAAGAACGGTCAAATCAAGATCAATGTTGCTAAATTAGTTCCTAAAACCTACACTGCTAAAATCAGTTTTGCTGGAAATGATAATTATACTGCATTCACTAAAAGTGTTAAAGTAACAGTTAAGAAAGCTACTCCAAAATTAACTGCTAAAGCTAAGACCTTTAAGGTTAAGGTTAAAACCAAAAAGTACACAGTAACCCTTAAAAATAACAAAGGTGCTGTATTGAAAAAGGTTAAACTTACCTTGAAAGTAGGTAAAAAGACTTACAAAGCTACTACAAACAGCAAAGGTAAAGCAACCTTTAAAATTACCAAATTAACCAAAAAAGGCAAATACACTGCAGTTATCAAATTTGCAGGAAACAAATACTACAAAGCTTTAAGCAAAAAGGTTAAAATAACTGTTAAAAAGTAGATGAGAAATCATCTACTACTTTTTCTTTTTTTAAGTTTATTAGTTCATTTTTTACAAATTCCACTATTTTTAAGAATTTCATTTTATTGAATTAAATAATGAATGAAATAATTGCTAATTTAATAATTCTTGAACATTTTCAAATCATTTCGTAAGAATTATATATATCACATTATTATATATATTAACAATTAAAACTGTTAAGGTGTTATAATGTTGAATAAAAAGATTATGTTTATAGCAATATTGCTTATCAGTTTGCTTAGCATATCTGCAGTAAGCGCTGCAGATGATGCTGCAATTGATGAAAATGTCTTGGAGGAAAGCATATCTGATGCGGATCTAGGAGACATTCAAGATGATGAATTAGGACAAGGGGATGAGAATGCATTAAGTGATGGTGATATTCCGACACCTCCACCAACAACTCCATCCTTCTATTTGTTGAGTGATAAGATTGTCAATGGTGGAGATGAGGTAAATTTAACTGAAGATTATGTTTACCAGCCTATGACTGAATCTCATTTCCAAAAAGGAATCAATATTACCCGTAATCTAACAATCAATGGTAATGGGCACACGATTGATGGAAAAAATCAGGCACGTATTTTCTATGTTACAGATTGCAATGTAACATTCAAAGATATTGTTTTCATAAATGGTAATGCCACTGATGAAGATGATTACGGAGGTGCTATTTGGGGTAATGGAAGTGCAGTATTTACTGCAATCAACTGTACATTCATAAACAATACTGCGACAAATTGTGGCGCATTTATGGGTGAGGCAATCAACTGTACCTTTATTAACAATACTGCAACTGAAATGTGTGGGGCATTTAGTGGTAATGCAACTAACTGTTTCTTCTCACAAAATTCTGCAGAGGCTGGCGGTGCATTGGTATTTACTTATGCAATTAACTGTACATTCAATAATAATAATGCAAAATATGGTGGGGCAATAGTATATGGTGAAGTAGCTAACTCTAGCTTTTCACAAAATAATGCTGGAGAGTATGGTGGAGCAATATTATTCGGAAATGCAGAAAACTGTACCTTCAACAGTAATAGTGCATCTCGTGGAGGAGCAATGGTAAATTCCACTGCAAGCAACTGTAACTTCACACAAAATACTGCAATTTATGGTGGAGCAATAGAAAATGGTACTGTATATAACTCCATTTTTACAAAGAATATCGCAACTCAATATTGTGGGGCAATTAATTTCGGAAATGCAACAAATTGTACATTCATTGAAAATAAGGCATTTTCTGAAGTGGGTGCATTTGCTGGTAATGCTATAAATTGTACATTCATAGAAAATTCTGCAAGTGAATATGCTGGTGCATTTGCTGGTAATGCTACAAATTGTACATTCATAGAAAACTATGCAATGAGAGGTGGAGCGATGGGTGCTGGAAATGCAACTAACTGTAGCTTTTCACAAAATACTGCAATGAGTGGTGGTGCTATTTACGAAGTTAATGCATTTGATTGCAACTTCACTGAAAACACTGCAAAGGTTCTTATTGAATTCATGCCATCCTATGGTGGAGCAATATATCGTGGAAATGCATATAACTGTAATTTCATAAAAAACTCTGCACAGTGGGGAGGAGCAATTTCCGAAACTGATGCAACAAACTGTACATTTATACAAAACTCTGCAGATTATGGTGGAGCAATAAGTACAGGAAATGCAACAAACTGTACATTTATACTTAATTCAGCAACTGTGGCAGGTAATGATGCAATAGGTCTTGCAAGTGAAAACTGTAAATTCATTGTTCCTGTATTCGCTGCTTCTGACTTCAATACATTCTATAATTCTGGTGAAAAGTTCATATTCACTTTAGGAGCTGAAGGTCATGTATTGGATGGTGTAAAAACCATAATCAGCATTTATAAAGGAAGTACATTTGTTGCTAATTACTCTGCATTAAGCGGTGAAGGATGGACAGTTAACTTGCCTGCAGGAACTTACAAAGCTGTATTAAGCGTTGCAGGATCTGATGTGGAGCCAGTAACTAAAACTATTACAGTAGCTAAAAATCCTACTGCAATCACTGCAAGTGCTGTCACTGCTACCTACAATGTAAACAAATACTTGACAATTAAATTGACAGACGCTAACGGTAAAGCATTAAGCGGAGTTAAAGTCACTGTAACATTAGGAACCGCTAAAACATACACTACCGATAAAAACGGTCAAATAAAAATAAATGTGGCTAATTTGGTTCCTAAAACATACACTGCTAAGATAGTTTATGCTGGAAATGCAAATTATCTTGCATCCACTAAAAGCGTTAAAGTTGTAGTCAAGAAAGCAAGTCCTAAAATGACTGCAAAAGCAAAATCCTTTAAAGCTAGTGTTAAAACCAAAAAATACGCAATCACCCTTAAAAACAACAAGGGAGCTGTAATGAAAAAGGTCAAACTTACCTTGAAAGTAGGCAAAAAAACCTACAAAGCTACTAC
>NZ_CALDKF010000101.1 GCF_937898925.1 uncultured Methanobrevibacter sp. | reverse complement strand
TTTGATTATTTAAATTATTATTATGATTTTGATTTAAAGGGCTTCTAGGATCATTTTGTTGATCATCACTCTTATCATTTAAATCATCATTATTCTGTTTATTATCCTCTTGTTGATTATCTTTTTTCTCAGAATTTGGTTTAGTTCCATCTAAATTTTTATTTTCAGATGGTTTATTATCACCAGGTGTATGTTCATTTTTACCATCATTTTGATCAATATTTTGACCATCATGTTTATCTAAATTATTAGTTTGGTTATTATTTTGATCATTGCTCTCATCTTCTTCTAAATCATAACGATAATCTGCATTGATTTCATAATATGAAGCAATATCTCCTGCAGAGACAGCATTTACTCTCGCACCAGCTGTTGTAATTGCAATAACTTCAATACCCCTGTATTTTTCACAAGCTATTGAATAGCTGTTCATGTCTGCAGAGGTTATGAGACCGCTTAACTTATCGCTTCTTAAATCCAAATCATTGTAAAAATCGGTTGATAGATCATTTAGGAAATCCAATATGCCTCCATCACCATACTTATCAATGTTTTCTTGAGACAATTGATGATTGAAAACAGCAGATAAATCCTCATTGTATCCTCCATTTAACCAAGAACTGACTATTCCATTCCTTTTAGGACCAAATCTAACAAGAACCGTGTCTGAATTCTTTAGTATTTCATCACCATCACTTGTTTTCATTATCAATTCAAATTCCTGATTTTTATCATCAATTGACATATGATTCCTCAAAAAATAGTTAATAGAAATATTTTATTAAATAATTTTTTAATTTTCTAAATCTTAATTAAATAATTATTTATTAAAAATAGTATTTAAATATATAAAAAAATTGAAAATGTAAAAAATTAAAAAATTAGATAAAATGAAAATAAAATAAAAAAAAGAAAATTAAAAAAATATAAAATAAAAAAAATAGGGAGTTATTTACTCCCAACTGAGGAAAGAATTTTGGTAAGGTTTTTGACCGAAGGTCAAAAAGCTTGAGTTAAACAGCATCAGAACCTCTTTCACCAGTTCTGATTCTAATCACTTCTGCTACATCAGAAACGAAAATCTTTCCGTCTCCAACTTCACCAGTGTGTGCACTTTCAACAATAACATCCAAAATGCGTTCCAAATCCTCATCATTGACAACAAGTTCTAGACGTGTTTTAGGAATGAGATCAATACAGTAACTGGAACCTCTGTATGATTCCCTGATACCCATTTGCCTTCCTCTTCCTTTAACCTCTGAAACATTCATTCCTTCACAGCCGGCGTCAATCAATGCTTTTTTAACGCTTTCAAACTTTTCCTGACGAATAACAGCAATTATCCTTTTCATAAATATCACTCCACATTAAGTTAATCCTATAATCTGTATCCAGATTCATTGTGTAAGTTTGCATCAAGTCCTCCAATTTCCTCTTTTTCATCAACTCTGATACCAATTGTCTTATCAAGGATTTTTGCAAGAATTATGCTGACAACAAATGCATAAACCGCTGTTACAATAATACTTATGATTTGTATTGTAAGTTGGTTAGGATTTCCAAATAATAATCCTGCTGCTTCATTGATTGCTGGTGAAGCGAAAATACCGGTAGCTATTGCTCCCCATACACCTGAGAGACCATGAACTCCAAATACATCCAATGCATCGTCGTAACCGAATTTTGATTTCAAATAGTAAATAGCATAGTAGGATACAAATGCAGTTACAAATCCTATAATGATTGCTGCTGGAACATCAACAAATCCTGCTGCAGGAGTAATCGCTACAAGACCTGCAACACCTCCGGTAATAGCACCTAACATTGTAGGTTTTCCCACTTTCACTGTATCAATCAATACCCATGTGATAAGTGCAGTTGCTGCAGCAACATTTGAAACTAGAATAGCAGAAGCTGCAAGTCCATTAGCAGCAAGAGCGGATCCTCCGTTGAATCCCATCCATCCAAACCATAGGAGTCCTGCACCTAAAACTGAATAACCTAAATTATGTGGCAATAATGAAGGATTTTTCCTTTTTCCAAGGACAAGTGCCAATGCTAAAGCAGTGACTCCAGAGTTAATATGCACAACAGTACCTCCTGCAAAGTCCAATGCCCCCATTTGCATCAGCCATCCTCCACCCCATACCCAGTGGGCAATAGGGATATAGACCAAGCTCACCCATGAGATGATGAAAATCATCCAAGCAGATGTTTTCATCCTTCCTACAATAGCCCCTGAAACAAGAGCTGCTGTAAGCCCTGCAAAAGTCAACTGGAATACAATAAACAATATTGTTGGAATTGAACCAGTTAAATCATTTATGCCAATTCCAGACATGAAGAAATGTGCTGGTTGTGAAATCAATCCATTAATACTTACATCTCCAAAAGCAAAAGGATAACCATAAGCTACCCATATCACACTTGCTATGGAAAATGCTATAAAAGTTAAAAACATTGTATTCAATACATTTTTCCTTTTTGTTAAACCACTATAAAAGAAAGCTACTCCAGGGATACTCATTAAAAGAACCAATAAACTAGCGATGAGCACCCATGCAGTATCTCCTGTACTTAACATAACCATATTATCATTTACTCATAAATCAATTCAATAAAAATTATGGAAATAAATAATTTTAAATATAGATTTCTAATGATTTTTTAATAAACAGCATTTAGTAAGTAAGTTTGATCAATAAACTAATTAATTAAATTTGATGTTTTAGACTAATTTTAGATTAAATTTAAGGATTATATTAATTTTTAATTAGTTTTTGCCGTTGAATCATAATCATAAACTAATTTCATTGAAAAATGAAAATTATTTATTTCCTATCGGAAGACGGCTTCCGACTTCCGACATAATACTATATGTTCTTTAAGTATATAAATATTCCCCTTAACAAATTGCTAAAAGCAAAAATAAGGAAATAAACTAAATAAATGAAATAATTAACAAGGATAAATGATTTTGATGCTTTAAGTTAAGCAAATTAAGGAATAAAAGAGAAATAAGCATAGAAAAGATGATTTTACCATAATATATAAATACTATTTAAATAAAAAATTTATAATGTATATCCATTTAATGAAAAATTATTTTCTTGATTATATTAATTTATAAATATATTAATAAATAAACTTCTAAGAGGTGAGAATTTGAAAGTTGATAGAAAAGCTAAATTCTGCATATTTTTGGTTATTGCCGTCCTTGCCTTGGGATTGAGTAATTTTGCAGCTGCATTTACAGGGGATTTTGTTAGTTCATCCTTTCCAGGAATAAATGATACTGACAAGATGATTGCATTGGATAACGACAATTTTGTTCCAGCAACCATAAACGCAGCTTATGAGCCAAAAAAAGTTGTAGAAGTTAATGAAACAGATAATGAAACTGATTCAAATTCCACTATAGAAGATGATGATTCTGATGATTCTGAAAACCAACATAATCAGAACACAAACAATAATCAGAACAGTAATTCAAACAGCAATGAAAATGGTGGAGGAGATAGTTCCGATTCAAGACCAAGTTCTGGTTCTACATATGATGGTGATGACGAATAACTTCCAAAATCTTTTTTTATTAAATTTATTAAACTTCTAAATCTCTTTTTTTAATCATTTAATGTAAAATTACTCGTTAAAAGAGAATATGATGAAATTATTCTAATTATATTAAACTAACTATAAAATTAAAAATAAAAAAAATATCAAAATTTAAAAAATCCGGTATAAAGGTGAAAAAATGAAAGAAAACAAAGAATTTGCTTTAAAGGTAAAAAGCATTAGAGAAAGACAAAATATGAGCATTGAAGAACTTGCAGAAAAAAGTGACGTGAAATTAGAAGTTCTTCAAGCAATGGAAAACGGTGAAATCATTCCTTCCCTCACTCCACTTACCAAAATGGCAAAAGCCCTTGGAGTAAGAGTAGGAACCTTCCTTGACGACACTCCACAGCTTGGACCTGTTGTTGTAAGAGGAGGAAAACCAAACAACGTTTTATACTTCTCCGGAAGAGAGGATGTGACTAATGCAAGTAATTTAGAATTCCACTCATTAGGTGCAGGTAAAATCGACAGAAACATCGATCCATACATAATTGACATTACATATGAAAAGGATTATAAATTATCTTCCCACGAAGGAGAAGAGTTCATTTATGTATTAGAAGGTGAAATTGAAGTTGAATACGGTAAGGATAAGTTTACTGTAGCTGCAGGTGACAGCATATTCTATGATTCAGTTGTACCACATCATTTACACTCCAGTGGAGACAAAGCAAAAATATTAGCTGTTTTATACACTCCTTATTAAGCCACTAGTGATTTAACCTTTATACGAAAGCAAATTAAAAACAGCAATATTAAGAAAACAAAAAATAACAACTGAATGAATTATTATAAAATGGTGAAAATATGAGTGAACTATTTACTGAACTTCCTATTGGTAAATTCTTCGAAAATATGGTTGAAAAGCAACCAGACCATGAATTTATCGTTTACCCAGATAGAAACCTTAGATTTACTTATAAAGAATTTGATGAAAGAGTAGACAATCTTGCAAAAGGAATGCTCTCAATCGGAATTGAACCTGGAGACCGTGTAGGTATTTGGGCTAAGAATGTGCCTGAATGGTTAACATTCATGTTTGCATGCGCTAAAATCGGTGCAGCTATTGTAACTGTAAACACAGCTTACCAATCCCATGAACTTGAATATGTATTAGCCCAATCTGAAATGAAAGCTATTGGTATGACTGATGGATTTAGAGACACCAGTTATTTCGATATCATTCATGAGCTTGTTCCTGAAATGCTTACAAGCGCAAGAGGAAACTTAAACAGTGAAAAATTCCCTTACTTAAAGTACATTATTCATGTAGGACAGGAAAAGCACAGAGGAATGTTTAACACTAATGAATTATTGCTTCTTGGTATGAACTATGATGATGAAAAATACCAAAAGATCAAGGATGCAGTTACCCAAAATGATGTAATCAATATGCAATATACAAGCGGTACTGAAGGATTCCCTAAAGGTGTAATGCTTACAAGCCGTAACATTCTAAATGATGGTTACTACATTGGAGAGAATATGAATTATACTGAAAAGGACAAACTTCTCTTACAAGTGCCATTATTCCACTGTTTTGGAACTGTATTAGGTGTAATGGCAGTGATTACCCATGGTTCAACCATGGTCGTTCTTGAAGAGTATGACCCCCTTCTTGCTATCTCCTCTATCCAAAAGGAAAAATGTACTTCCATTTATGGTGTGCCTACCATGTTCATTGGTATGATGAACCACCCTATGTTTGATATGTTTGACATGTCTTCATTAAGAACTGGTATCATGGCAGGTTCAACTTGCCCTGTTGAAACCATGAAGGATGCAATCAATAAGATGAACATGAAAGAGATTACCAGTGTATACGGCCTTACAGAAGCAGGACCTGGTTTTACTCAAACCAATGCAGCTGATTCATTTGAGAAAAAGATCAATACTGTAGGAAGGAAATTCCCTAATATTGAAGTTAAGATTGTAGATCCTGAAACCGGTGAGGAACTTGGCCCTGGTGAAACTGGTGAGATCATGTGCAGAGGTTTCAATGTAATGAAAGGTTACTACAATATGCCTGAAAAAACCGCCGAAACCATTGAACCTGATGGATGGCTACACTCTGGAGACTTAGCTACAGTGGATGAAGAAGGATATTACTCCATTGTAGGAAGAATCAAGGACATGATCATCCGTGGTGGAGAAAACATTTATCCAAGGGAAATCGAAGAATACTTATTTACTCATGAATGTGTTCGTGACGTGCAGGTAGCAGGTATTCCTGATGAAAAGTACGGTGAAATCGTTGGTGCATTCATTATCAAGGAACCGGGATATGATGATGTTACCGAAGCAGACATAAGAGACTTCTGTATCGGAAGCATTGCAAGGTATAAAGTTCCTAAATATGTATTCTTTGTAGATGAGTTCCCACTTACCACAAGTGGTAAAATCCAAAAATACAAGTTAGGAGAAATCGGTTTAAAACTTCTCGATGAGAGAAGGGAAAGAGGAGAATTATAATTCTTCTCAATTTACTTTTTTTATTTTTTCTATTATTTAATAATTAAATTATTTAAAATAAATTAACTTTTTTTAAATTTCCTATCTTTTCTATTTTAACTATTTTTTAAAGTTCAATTAATTATTCTCAATTATTTTTAAGGATAATAATTTATACTATATCTAACAAATACTTAACTAATTTTAAAATAACAGATGATATTATGGATTATGATGTAATATATATTGGAAGTGGAAATGCTGCATGGCAAGGAGGTCGTTTCTTAAGAAAAGCAGGCCTTAAAATATTAATCGTTGAAGAAAGCCTATATGGAGGAACATGTGCAAACAGAGGTTGCAACTCAAAAGCCCTTCTTGATGCACCATATGAAATAAAGGCATTGGCAGACAACTTCGAAGGTTGTGGAAAATCCGGAGATTTCGATGTTGACTGGACTGCATTGATGGAATTGAAACGTAAGAGAATTGCAAATATGGCTCCTTTCCTTGATGGAAAATTCAAGGAATATGACCTCGATGTGGCTCATGGAAAAGGAATAATCATTGATGAGCATACAGTTCAAGTTGGAGAAGAGAAATTCACCACAGAGAAAATAGTCATTTGTACCGGTTTAAAACCTGTAATTCCAGACATTCCTGGAAAGGAATACCTACATGACAGCACTGACTTTTTAGACATTGATGAGCTTCCAAAGCATGCAATAATCATAGGAGCGGGATTTGTAGGAATGGAATTTGCATCAATCCTTGCAGAAGCAGGCCTTGAAGCGGATGTAATCATCAGAGGAGATATGGCATTGAAATACTTCCACCAGCCATATGTTCAACATGTAATTGAAATACTTAAAGAGAAAAACATCAGATTCCACTTCAATGAAACAGTAACAGAAATCATTAAAGACGATAATGTTGCAATCGATAATCCTGAAGAAAGAGTTCTTAATCTTGAAAATGCATTGAATACTGATGACAAATTAAGAGATCCTGATGCTAAAATAGACAATAAGGCTTATGAGAATGCATTTACAGTAAACTGTGAAAGCGGATTAAGCTTAACAGGAGACTATGTCATTGCAGCTATGGGTAGAGAGGCAAATGTGGAGGACATTGGTCTTGAGAATGTAGGCTTGACATATACAAAAAGAGGAATTAAGGTAAATGAATACCTCCAAACTGATGTTCCTAATATCTATGCATGCGGTGATGTAGCAGATAGTGGAATTGCTAAGCTTGTAACAGTTGCAATCCATCAATCAAAATACCTTGGAAAGGCATTATTGGAGGAAAATCCCGAAAAAATAGTCTATCCTGTAGTTCCTGCAGTTGCTTATACAATTCCAAGAATAGCAACAGTTGGAGTTCCTGCTTTTGTAGCTGAAGAGAGTGATGACTACGAAGTGCATAGAATCCAATACGGAAAATCCTATTCACTTGAGCTTAAAAACGACAGAACCGCTGAAGCAAAGGTAATTGTAGATAAGGACCTTCAAATAGTAGGTGCAGAAATCATGGCAGCAGATGCTGAAAATGTGGCAAATATGTTTACATTTATCATCAATCAAAAAATCAGCCTTGAAGATCTTGACCATATGATTTATGCATTCCCTTCAAGCAGTTCAGTATGCTTGTACAAATTGCACAACATTCATTATACATTTTAGATAGGAATTTATTTTTTCCTATTTTTCTATTTTTTAATTTTTTTATTTTTTTATAAATTTATTATTTTTCTAAATTTATAATTTTTTATAAATTAATTTTTTTCTATTTTTTATTTTTTAAAATTATTTAATATTTTTAAAATTCAATTTTTAAAATAAAAAAAAATTTTTCTAAAAACTTTTTTTAAATTTTTTATGATTTTCTATAAGGTCCAAAATTTTCCAATTTTTTACTTGCTATCTTTGATGCAAAATCTGCAGAATTTTTAAAAGTTTTGTTTTTTAACCTTGCTGATATATATGCAGCCATATAAGTATCACCACATCCAGTAGCATCTACAATATTATTACATTTAACTGCATTTATTTTAATAGTTGTGTCATTACTATCAATAATTCTTGAACCTTTACTTCCATTTGTGATAACTAATGTTGAACCTTCAAATTTTCCACATTTTATGATATCAAATTCACCTTCATCCATGAAAATTGTATCACTTATATCAAAAACATATTTTAGGTCATCGGATAGTTTTAATACCATCGAATTGTTTTCATCCTTGAATCTTAAAAAACCTTGAAGTGAAATATAGATTGGAACATCAAAAGTTTTCAGAAATTCCAAAGTTTCAATTGGAAAGTCATTGCTATTAAGTGGTGTCAAGACAAAGGCATCAATATCACCATCATCAATTTCACATTCATCAAGAATATTCTTTATCTCATCAGCAAGTATAGGTATATCTGCAAAGTTGGTTGATTGCTTTCTTACATCAAGATTATCCTTATCAGGATATTCATTAATGAAATGATGAGTATCATCCTTTAAAATTAGCTTTACTTTTGAGTTATCTGGAAATTCATCAATCAAGTCAGCATTTGAAGCATTAACCATTGCCAAGTAATCATTGTAAAACTCTTCATAGACAAAGCTTTGGAAAAAGCTGGCTCCACCTACTTTAGAGCTTTCATTATCCCCAATTATTATTAGATCTTCACATGCTGGCCCAATTAATAGAAGTGTCATGGCAATCAATCTTTATTTCTTTTTAAACAGAAAAAATAATATCTTAATTTAAAATTATTTTCTCTTTAAAAATATATAAACTTAGTGAAAGATTAATTAATATAAAAAAGAAATTAAATTAATATAAATAAGAAATTAAATTAATATAAATAAGAAATTAAATTTAATTAAAAAAATTAATAAATAAAAAACTAATTTTTAAAATAAATACAATGAATAGGTAATATAATGGATATTTTAAGTTTGCCCCTTAACATCATCATTGGAAACATAATATCTTTTTTTGCATCAATTGCACTTATCTTAAGTTGCATTGTCAATGATAAAAGGGAGGCATACAAATATCAGGTTATTGAAGCGCTTATTCTTACTGTTTCCTCGGCTTTTTTCCTATCATGGACAGGAATACTTACAATGCTCATAGCAGCGGCAAGGAATTACTTGGTTATGAATGAAAAGCTTACTTCCAAATTAGCAATAATGTTCATTATAATTACCCTAATCATTTGTCCAATAATCAATACAATGGGCTTGATTGGACTATTGCCTATGATTGGAATCATACAGCTTACCATTTGCAATTATTACTTGAAAACAATCAAATGGATTAAAGTAGCATTTATTGTGAATGTTTTAATCTATGCAGTTTACTTTATAGGTATTTATGATATTGTATCATGTCTTACTCAAGTGATTACAGCCATTATTGGATTTATTTCATTATTTAAGTTAATTAAAGAAGAAAAAGATGAAAGAATAGTTTAAATAATGATTAAATGTAAAAGTAATGCAAAAAGAAGAAAATAAAATAATTAATAAAAAAAGAAATGCTGAAGAGAATAATAAATCAATTACTCTTCATTACTAAAATATTTTGTAAAGACATATGCAAGAATTGATCCTGCAAAGTTTTGCCATACAGAATACAATGCACCAGGAACTGTAGCTAAAGTCAATGCTGGGAAATGTGTTTTAGCAAGACTTGTAGATAAACCAGAGTTCTGGAAAGCAAGTTCAATTGCAATTGTAACCATCTGCTTTCTTTTCATTCCAGAAATATAAGCTATTATAAATCCTAAAGCCATTGCTATGAAATATTGCAAAACAATCACTGCAATTATTACAAGGGATGAACTGATAATTGCTTCCTTGTTTACACCAATCACACCAGCAACGATAATTGCTATCACAACAGAAGACAATGCTGGTAGATAATCCTTCAATTCCTCACAAAAATCTGGGAACTTATAATTGAGGAACAATCCTAAAGCTATTGGAATAATTACAATCTGCACAATTGAAATGAACATATCAACAGGATTGAATGCTATTGTATTTCCAATTAGAATTAATGTGATAATTGGAGTTAATATAGGTGAAATTACAGTGGATACTGCAGTAAGGGATACTGAAAGCGCCACATCACCCTTTGCAAGGAATGTAATTACATCTGATGCTGTTCCACCGGGAACTGTTCCAACAAGGACAAGCCCTACAGTCAATGCTTCATTCAAGTGAAAGAGACTTGCAATTGCAAATGCTATAAGAGGCATCAGCAAATATTGGGCACTGACTCCAATTAAGATCTCTTTAGGCCTTTTGAATACATTTACAAAGTGATCTATTTTTAATGTTGTACCCATTCCAAAGAGAATGATTCCTAATAGAACATTTATTATATTTACTCCCATAAACTCTTCCATAACCCAATTGAATGAATTTGGAATAATTATGGCAATAAATACAGCAATTAGAATAATTATAAAGAAATATTTCTCAACTAATTTAAAAAATCTTTTCATAAAATTAATATTTGTTAAATCCATTAATAAATCTTTAGATTGCAACATTGCTAAAAATAATTTAATTTATAAATATTTAAAAATAATTTCATATAATACGAACTAAGTATTGTATGATTAAAAAACAAGAATTGTAAAAAATATAAAAAAAGAAAAAAAGGTTAAATTTTAAAAAAATAAAAGAAAGGAGATTATAAATCTCCTAAAAACTGTTTATTCTTCTTCTCTACGTTTTAAACCTAATCCGATTAAGACGAATGCTGCTAATAAAGCAACTAATGGGTTACCAGTGTTTAACATTTTAGCTGGAGTAACTACAGGTACAGGTTCTTCAGGTTCTTCAGGTACAGGTTCTTCAGGAGGTACATCCTCATAAACACTTACAGTACCATTTCCGCTAGAAGCGAGGTAAGTGGAATTACCTTCGAAAGTAGCGGTGAAAGTAAATTCATCGCCTTCTTTAGCATCTTTAGGAATAGTCCAATCGAATTGACCTTTACCGTCTTTAATAGTAACAGTTACTTTCTTACCATCAGGGCAAGTAATTACAACATCACCATTAAATGGAGTTCCATCTTCAGTAGTAACTTCAACATCTAAAGTTACAGTTTCACCAGGTTTACCGCTAGCATCAGAAATGGTAGTGGTAGTATTGTATTGAATTACATCAATGTAACCAGTACCTTCTGCAGCTTCATATTGATCATTCTGTTTAGAACTTGCAGTAACTACGAAAGATTCACCATCTTTAGCAGAATCAGGAACAGTGTACTCGTAAGTACCTTGTCCATCTTTGATTTCTACTTGGTCACCATCTGCTCCTAAATCAGTAGTAAAGGTAAATACTAATTTACCTTCATGTTCAGGTAAAGTACTATTGTCAACAGGACCAGTAACTACAACAGTAAGGTTAATAGTTACAGGGTTACCTCTTTGATCAACAACAGTAATTTCCACAGGAACAGTAGTACCAGGAGTAGTGGTATAATTACCAACAACGATGGTAATGCTTAATCTGTTTACAGTAACAACAGGTGCTGAAGCGTTTACAACAGTTTCGTTTTCAGTACAAGTTGCGGAAGCATTGTTAATCCAATCACCAGCTTTAACTGCAACAGCAGTGATTTTGACAGTAGTTGAATTACCTGGTTCAAGAAGATCAATGATTTCTTCACCTGGGAATGAAGCTGTGAAACCTTCAGGAAGCACATCAGTAACATTTACATTAGTAGCATTGGATTTACCATTATTAGTTACAGTGATAGTAAATTCAACTTCGTCGCCAATGACAACAACAGTTTCGTTCACATCTTTAGTAATTTCTAAACATACTAAAGGTTTTACAGTAACGTTAGTACTGTTATTGGTTTCAGTCTTATTCTGATCACAAACTACAACTGCAGTGTTATTGAAAGTACCATTAGTTAAAACAGTAACAACAACAGTAACAGTAGCAGTTCCGCCATTAGCATCAATCTGACCAATATTCCAAGTTGCAGTACGGTTATCTTCATTATAACTGTCAGCGCCGGAAACATATTTAAATGCTGGGTCTAAGACATCAGAAATATTAGCATTAGTAGCATTACCATCACCATTATTAGTAACAGTAATAGTGAAGTTAACAGTATCATTGACGTAAACTTCAGTTGGGTTAGCAGTCTTAGTAATGTCTAAAACAACATTTCTAACGGTAATGTTAGTACTGTTATTGGTTTCAGTCTTATTCTGATCAGAAACAACAGCAGCAGTGTTATTGAAAGTACCATTCTCAAGAACTCTCACAACAACCCAAACAGTAACAGTCTGTTTAGAATTAATGGTTAATCCAGTCCAGGTCACATTACGGGTTTGGTCATTATAACTACCGCCTTCACTACAAGATACAAACTCAAACACATCAGCCAAAACATCAGAAATATTAGCATTAGTAGCAATGGATTGACCGTTGTTAGTTACAGTAATGGTAAAGTTAACAGTATCATTAACATAAACTTCAGCTGGGTTAGCAGTCTTAGTAATATCTAAGATAACCAAATCAACAGCAGAGAAACTTACATTCGCAGATTTGTTTTCTTTACCATCGAAGATAGAAGCGTTTGCTACATTGATGGAAGTACCATTATTGGTAATCAAGAATGTAACAATTAAGCTTGATTCTCCTTTTGCAGGTAAATTAGCTAAAGACCATACGTTATCACCAACAAGACTCCATGGAGATCCACTTTCAGTGGATACATAGGTTAAATTGTCAGTGTTCACGTCAGTGATCTTGACGGAAGTAATATCTGCATCAACAAGGTTAGTAACGGTTATATTGAAGGTAATGTTATCATATACGTGAATTTCCATACCTTCAGTATAAGGTTTACCGTTAACTGAAACAATGGTTTTAGTAAGGTCCCATTCGTATGGGAGTACTTTTAAGGTACCATTGCCTACTAAAGTCTTAGTTTCATTTCTACCAGTAGTTGAATTCCAATACAAGTAAGAGTAAGTTGCTTGAATTGTGTAAGTTCCAGGTTCTAAAGTTTTGAATACAGTATTTTCACTAATCTGTAAAACACCATTCTTGTCAGTAAGTCCAGATCCGATAGGAATTGCTTGACCATCAACAATCACAGTAACATTAATGGTAGCGTTATCAATAGGCTTACCAGAACTATCTAATAAATTAATGGTAATCTCTTGAGCAGACTCATTTCCTTCGTACATGGTTACATTACTTACAGTGATTCCTGGATTAATGTTAATCGCAGTAAGGTTTGTAATGTGTTTGTAGTAAGGGTCTTCAGTGTGAGTCATGTTGATAAGGTACCAAGAGCTTGTATCAGAAGGAATATCCACTGAAACAGTACCGGATAAATTGGTTTTTCTGGTTTCATTGAATACTATATTTCCTTCCCTATCAAATACTGTAATGATAATTTCTTGGTCCGCTTCAAGGTCATCTTGGTAAGGTACAGTTCCACCTTGGGAATTTTCCCATCCCTCTTCAGGAACAGTTCCATTAATCCTAAGCTGTTGTCTAGTACCATTGTTATAGATAGCGTTTATGATGTTGTTTCCACCAGTTAAGTTGGTTTCAATCTTATGTGTTTCGTTATCATAAAGGATTGGTAACCAGTATACCCAAGCTTGGTTTTCAAAGAAATCACAGCCATTGATATAATTGATTCCAGTTCCATTAGGATTTACATAGATTGCAGAACCGTTACGAGCAGTGTTGTGAGTGAAGTTAGAATCAGTCACATGACAGTCAGTACCTTGGATGTAAACAGCACCACCTAAACCATCATCGATCTTATCTTCATCAGGAAGCGCATTATTCTCTTCAAAGTTACAGTTGGTAATGTTAGTATGGTTACCGATAACTTGAACAGCACCACCATATTGGCTAGCGTTACAGTCAGTGAAATTACTATCAGCAATTACAGTATTAGTACCAGTAATAAATAATGCACCACCACGAGAAGTAGGACTGTTTACAACAGTATCTGAAGTAAAAGTGGAATTGCTAATTTTAAGATTGTTACCAGTAACAATCATAGCTCCACCTTGGGAATTACCACCAGTACTTGTACCTGTATTGTTGGTACAGATGACTTTATCCACAACACCATTGTTACCTTCCCAGTAAACAGCACCACCGTCGTCTCCAGCAATGTTATCTGCTAAAGTAGAATCAACAATTCTAGAGTTATTACCTTTTACAAATATAGCACCACCTTCTTCAGCAGCAGTGTTGTTTGCAAAAGTAGAATCAGTGATGTTAGTTCCACTTCCTTGAATATAGACAGCTCCACCACCTATAGAAGTGTTAGTAGTAGTAGCGTTGTTATTGTTGAAAGTTGAACCGGTAACTTGAGTGTTGCTACCTTTGATACTGATTGCACCACCATAAGCAGCAGTGTTGTTTTCAAAGTCAGAATTGAGGATTTTAGCGTCTCTACCAGTACCCATAACTTGAACAGCACCACCGTCATTTACAGCAGTGTTGTTGTAGAAGTGTGAGTCAATAACTGTTACACCAGGGCTACCAGTATATACTAATCCTAAAGCACCAGCATATCCATTAGTAGCGTTATTTCCTCCACCAATAGCGGAGTTGTTAACAAAAGTACAGTTTTTGACAGTCACATTTCCGGAGTGACAGTGCACAGCTCCAGAAGAAGGAGCATAGTTATCTTCAAAGGTACAGTTTTCTATTGTAGTGTCATCACCGAATAAACATGCAAAACCACCATGTATTGCACCATAGTTGTGAACAGCAGTACAATTTACAACATGAATACCATAGGTTCCTTGTTCAGAACGGATTCCTCCACCTACATCAGCAGTGTTGTTTTCGAAATAACAGTTAGTAACATTAATATCATGAGTACGGGCATAATTATTTCCGTTTACACGAATAGCCCCACCGTAAGTACCAGACTTACCATTGTTAGTGAAATTACACTTATCAATTGAAATATGGTTTGCTTCGGCACCAATAGAAATACAAACACCACCATTATTAGAATTACTAGAGGCATTTGCATTGATAAAGTTGATACCTTCAATCATGACATTTGGAGTATTGATAGTCAATAAACGGTGAATATGAAGACCGTCAAGAGTAACCTTGCCAGGATTTTGTGCACGAATCATCAGAATAGAATTATCATAAGCTTTATTCACAGCTACATTATAAAATCCTTGATCACTATAAGTTCCATCAAGTATAACAATTTCTGTATTTCCATTATGATAATACACCCTATTAGAATTGATTGCTTGTTGTAGTGTAGCATAATCTCCACCAGTACCAACAGTGATTGTCTGATCAAAAGTTACACCAAGCACTTCGTTGTCTGAACTAGCTTTTAAAACGTCTTGAGAAGAGTCATCAACAGAATTTTGATTAATATTATCATTATTACTGGAAGCATCTGCAACTATATCGCCGGATAATGACTCATTAGAATCACTAGGATTCGCTTTAGGATTATCACTGACTTCTGCAGATATCACATCATCGATACTTCCAGAATCCATATCAGTTGATGTAATTGTATCAATAGCCGCATCATTACCTATAACAGCATCTTCACTTACATCAGCTGCGCTGACAGAAGAAACCATCAAAAGTAAGAGGAATATGGACATAATTAATACAATGTTTCTCTTATCAAATAGTTTCATAAATTTTTTCTCCAAACAATTACGATGTGAGAAAATAACATATGTGAATTCAATCATATGCTATTGAACATTTATCAAAATAATTTATGAAAAATTAATATTTTTCATCCAATAATAAACACCCCTACCAAAACTTAAACATTTTTATGAAAAATGTGAAAATTTCAGCATTACATCACATCTAAATTATATATTATATATTTAACCTTATAAAGTTTTTGCATTATTTGAACAAATAAATATAATATACTAAATAAGTTAACAGTTTATATTAATAAGTAAGTTAAAAAATTTTTTATTATATTAAAAAAAAATTCTGAATATTATTCATTAAAGGAGTTAAGATAAAAATTTGAAAGTAATTGAAATATCAAAAAATTATTAAAATTTAAAAAATAGGTGTGAAAAAATGATTAAAATCCGTATAAAACTAAGTAAACTTAAATATTTTTAAAAATAATATATTACCATGACTTTCATGAATGATAATGCAAATATAAAACAGTTCCAATTGATTAAATTCCTAAATGAAAACGTCAATGATGATCATGTGATATCTAGAATTTCAATTGTGCTTCGTAGAGACAAATTAGAAGCCCCTTATTATATGAATACCAAAATCAGACTCTCTTCCTGTCTTGATAATGGAGAAAAGGGACTTATTCATGCAATGAATATATTAAATCATAGCAGAATGTACAATTTAACTGAAGACAAATACAATGAAATCAGAACAATGATCATTCATACATTTGAAGACAATAAATCTGAACAAGTTGAATTCTCTAAAAATGATAAACAGATTAAAATAGCTATAATGTCTAAAAACGATGAGGAATTCAAGAATCTTTATGAAAACTATCATGAACTTTTTGAAAAAATAGATAATCTGATTGATTAGAGAACATAATCCTATAAAAAAAATTATAAAAAATAAGAAATTAGCCAATAATACGGGGATTAATCAATGAAAGAAATTGAGAAAATGCAAGCTGGATTGGAATATTGTTATGACGATGCAGATATTTCAATGATGAAGTTGCATGCCATAGAAAATGCAAACCTATTTAATTCTCTCGCAGAAGATGATTTGGACAAACAGCATGAGGTATTATCCGAGATTTTAGGTTCTGTTGGTGAAAAGGTATGGATTGCAAAGCGATTCTGCTTTGATAACGGAAAAAACATTTTCATCGGCAACAATTTTACTGGAAACTTCAACTTGACAATACTTGACATCAAAGAAGTCTACATTGGAGATAATGTAATGATAGGTCCAAATACCACTATAACAACAGTTGGCCATCCATTATCCCCTAAAAAAAGACGAGACCATTTGGCACAGGCATCTGAAATCAGAATTGGAAATGATGTATGGATAGGTGCCAATGTGACAATTCTTCCTGGAGTGACCATTGGAAATAATGTGGTTGTTGGTGCTGGTGCAGTGGTCAGCAAAGACATTCCTGACAATTCCCTTGCACTTGGAGTTCCTGCGAGAGTTGTTAAAAAATTGGAAAATGATATTGATTGATTAAAAAAATAATAAAAAAAATGATTTAAAAAATGATTTAAAAAAAGGAAAAATATAAAAATAAAAAATAGGTTAAGGTTTGACCTTAACCAAAACTTTTTTTCTAGAATAAAGGATCTTTCACTCTAGCAATTCTAAATGAATTTAATATAACCACTAAAGTTAAACCCAAGTCACCTATACCAACAGACATCATCAATGTAATTAATCCTAATATTGCAAGGATTACAAAGAGAGCCTTTACGAAAATGGATAGTGAAATGTTTTGTTTAATAATATTCATTGTCTTTTGGCTTAAACTGAATAGGTAAGGCAACTTGCTGATATCATCCTGCATTAGAGCCACATCAGCAGTTTCAATAGCTACATCTGAACCTGCTGCACCCATTGCAATACCAATATTTGCACGTGCCAATGCGGGCGCATCGTTGATACCATCACCAACCATAGCAACATCACCGAACTTGTTACGGATAGTGTCAACAATATTCAACTTATCCTCCGGTAAAAGGTCGGAATAGACATAGTCGAGACCTATTTCATTTGCAACCTTATTTGCAGCCATCTTATTGTCACCGGTAAGCATAATTGTCTTTTTAATACCTGTTTCTTTTAATGCAGCAATTGCCGTTTTGGCATTTTCTTTGATAACGTCAGAAATCACCATATGCCCTGCATAAATTCCGTCTACCGCCACGTGTACCAAAGTTCCTGTTGCATAGCAAGGCTCATAATCAATAGTAAGCTGCTTCATCAGCTTATCATTTCTACACAATTTTCATTACGTGAATACTTATAGATATTGTCTGAAAGCCATTCTTCTTCGGTAACATTATTTTCATTAACTTCTCTTACAAGTGACAATAATGACTGTTCATCAACCTCTTCATTAGCAGGTACA
>NZ_CALDKF010000100.1 GCF_937898925.1 uncultured Methanobrevibacter sp. | reverse complement strand
CACCCCTACTTTAATTGTTCATCATACCCTTATTGAAGAGGGATTCCCAGTTTGGGATAGTTTTGCTGATAGTAAGATCAAAAAGCTTAAGGAAGTCGTAAAGATCCAAAAGGAAAACATAGAAACTGCTTACCAGGAAGGAGTTAATTTCCTAATGGGTTCAGATTGTGGTGTAATAGATCATGGTCGAAACCTTGGAGAATTGAAGCAACTTGTAGATGTTGGATTGAGCCCTATTGAAGCTATCCGAGCAGGAACCATTGAAGGGGCAAAATTCTTCAATCAGGAAAATGAATTAGGTTCCATTGAAGCAGGAAAAATAGCTGATATGATCATTGTTAAAGACAATCCAATTGATAAGATAGAGTCTTTAGCAAATAATGATAACATTTTAACTGTAATTCAGGATGGAAAAATATTGAAGCATAAGCCTATTTTTTAAGTTGTTTAAAAAGAGAGTTTATTAAATAGGGAATTCAGTCAAAATCAGAAAAATAGCTTTTTTTTAAAAAAAATAAGAGATAATAAAAATATTATCTCTTGAATATCCCTTTTATTTTGTCTAAGATACCGGTAGTAGTGAGAACACCTACACCTATGGTGTAAATATCTTTAGCTCTTGCCTTATCCACTCCCAGTTTCTCAGCAATCAAGTTAACTATCACGTCTTCAGCTCCTCCGCCAGCAGAGAAGTTGTTTGCGAAAATATCGCTAACGATATTTCCTTGGTCTTCAGTCAAGTTAGCTTGTTTCATAAGTTCTTGAATAAGATCTGCATTAGTCATAATAAATTATTTGTTCTTATTTATATTTAATACCCTACTATTTTTTTTAAAACCACAATATTTTTTTATTTTTATGAATTATTTTTTATTAAAAATCAAAATTATTGAATATTGTTTAAAGGCATTATTGATTTTAATTTTTAGGCATACCAAAACTTTATATTATGTTTCGATATATATAATTATATAAAACAATAATAGATTATTATTAAGAATTTAAAGGTGAAAATATGGCAATCGATAAAAAAGAAGTAAAAGTTGTCGGAATGCACTGTCCTTCATGTGCAAAAGCGGTTGAACTTTGCATGATGGATTTAGATGGTGTAGAATCTGCTGTTGTAGATTTAGACGCTAATAAAGTGGAAGTTGAATACGATAGTGAAAAAGTATCTGATGTTGACTTAGCAGGTGCTGTTAAGGAAGCAGGATTTGATGTAGAATAATTAAATGGTTTTTTAAACTATTTTTTTTATTTTTTTCAATATTATTTTTTCACTTACATTTAGATGATTATATATTCATAGAAATTTATTATAATTTATTTTATTTCATGAAATGTTTTTTTAATGATTATCAGGAGGAATTATAATGGCTCAAAAAGAGTTGGATATTCCAGTGGATGGCATGCACTGTTCATCCTGTTCATTGCTTGTTGAAAAATCACTGGGAAAGCTTGATGAAGTGGAATCCATCAATGTGGATTTAAATACCAACAAGGCACATATGGTTTTGAATGACAAGATTTCTCCAGATGTAATCGATAAAACCGTTGAATCAGTTGGATTTACTGTTCCAAAAGATGAAGTTGTAATTCAAATTGATGGAATGCATTGTGCTTCCTGTGTAAACAATGTTGAAAAGTTCTTGCCTAAACGTGTTTATGGTGTTGTAGAGGCAAATGCCAACTTATCCAATCAAAAAGTTACCATAAAGTACTATCGAGACATGCTAAACCTTAAGGAGATTCAAAAGACCATTGAAATGTTGGGATTTGAATATATAGGTCTTGATGGTGAACTTGATGTGATGGATGAAGATGAAAGATACCAAAAGGATCTAAGAGGCAAATTGTATAGAATCATCGTAGGTCTTGTATTTGCAGCAATTTTAATGGCAATCATGCAATTCCATATAATGATTCCTCCATTGACTATGGGTCAGCTCTCCTTGATTATAGCTATTTTCCCATTCTGTTATGTAAGCTATCCAATCTTAAAGACAGGTTGGAACTCATTCAAGCATAAAAACCTTGATATGGATGTAATGTATTCCATGGGTATTCTTGTAGCATTCGTATCAAGCGTATTGGGTACATTTGGCATAGTTCTCGATTCAAGCTTCATGTTTTATGAATCTGCTGTTATGCTTCCTTCCTTCTTGACTATTGGAAGATACTTGGAAGCAAGGGCTAAAAGAAAAACATCCTCATCAATCAAGGAGCTTATTGGATTGCAGCCAAAAACTGCAACACTTGTCACAACCGATGAATCAGGAAATTCCATTGAGAAGGAAATAGATATTGAAGACATTGAAATAGGAAATATCCTGCTTGTAAAGCCTGGTGAAAAGATTCCAGCAGACTCCATTGTAGTTGATGGTGAAAGCTATGTTGATGAGGCTATGATTACTGGAGAACCAGTTCCTAAACTTAAAAAGGCAGGAATCAATGTATTCTCAGGAACAATCAATCAGGATGGTGCCTTAAAGGTTGAAGCCCAAAAGATTGGTTCAGAGACAGTGCTCTCACAAATCATTCAGCTTGTGGAAAAAGCACAAGGATCCAAACCTCCAGTTCAAAGGCTTGCAAATAGAATCGTCAGCTGGTTTATACCTGTAATCCTTACAATAGCTATTATCGTATTCCTATTATGGTACTTTGTAGCAGATTCTGGATTATTGTTTGCTCTCACTTGCCTTATTTCAATTCTTGTGGTTGCATGTCCATGTGCACTTGGTCTTGCTACTCCAACAGCAGTGACTGTAGGTGTTGGAAGGGCAGCAGAATATGGAATCCTCATCAAAAACGGTGAAACATTGGAAAGCTCTAAGGATGTAGATGTATGTGTATTCGATAAAACAGGTACAATTACAGAGGGCAAACCGGATGTATCAGATATCATAGCATTTGATGGTGATGAATCAAAATTCCTTCAAATACTCTCAAGTGTTGAGAACAATTCCAATCACCCTATTGCCAAATCCATATTAAGCAGATTTAAAGCTAATAACATTCAATTGGCAAATGAAGGAAAAGAAGATCTTTCATTGCTTGAAGTGGATGATTTTGAAAACATCACTGGTAAAGGATTAAAGGCTAAGGTAAATATTGGCGGTGAGATGAAAAACGTTCTTGCTGGAAACCTTAAGCTTATGGAATCAGAAGGCGTAAGTTTAAGTGATGATATCTTATCTGATTTCGACAATTTCGTATCTGAAGCAAAAACAACTATTGTGATGGCTGTTGAAGGCGAGATTAAAGGAATAATTACTTTAATGGACAAGATAAAGGAAAATTCAAAATCAGCTATTGATGAATTGCATAAGATGGGCATTGAAACCTATATGCTTACAGGAGACAATGAAAAGACTGCAAGTTCCGTTTCAAATGCAGTTGGAATAGATAATGTAATGGCGAATGTGCTTCCGAATGACAAGCTCGATAAAGTTCAGGAACTTCAAAATAAAGGAAAAAGAGTCTTATTCGTTGGTGATGGTATTAACGATGCTCCTGCACTTTCACAGGCAGATGTCGGTGTAGCTATGGGAAATGGTACAGACATTGCTATGGAAAGCGGGGATATTGTCATTATGGAAGGAGATCTTGAAAATGTGGTGGCTTCCATTCAGTTCTCTAAAAAGGTAATGACAAGAATCAAGGAAAACCTTTTCTGGGCATTTGCATACAATATGATTCTTGTTCCTGTAGCTGCAGGTATACTTTATCCTATTTGGGGCATAGTTTTTCGTCCAGAATGGGCTGGTCTAGCTATGGCATTAAGCTCAGTTACAGTAATTAGTTTGTCCTTATTGCTTAAACGCTATGTGCCACCAATTAAAAAACAAGTTGCTTAGTTATTCCATTGTTTAATTAATCGAACTTTTAATTAAATGAATGGAATTTTATTTTCTATTTTTTAATCCTATTTATCCTATTTTTTATTAACTATTTTTTAATTAATCATCTTTTTTTAAATCATCAGAACTTTCAGCATTATTGTTAATGTTATTTTTTTTAATTAACTCTTCCAATTCTTCAAATCTCTTATTGAAGTGTCTTGAGAGAAGTGCTGTGGTTAATGTTGCAGTACCAACACCGGATAGGATATATCCTCCCCAAACAAGGAATAGGCTATTCAATTTACCTATGGGGCTGTCCCCTAATACCGCATAACCATTACTTGTGAATGCATTTGATACCATTACCAATGAGTCCAATAAATTTTTTCCTTCAGCAAAGGATGTGAAAATGAAACTTACAAATACAAGTCCAAATAACAATAAGATACTTATTCCTAGTCCATTTGATTCGGTAAAATGAATAAATTTGCTGTAATAGACTTTAATCACATAAGCTAATCCTATAAAGTGGACAGCTAATAATATCAATAACAATATTGCAGGGTCATCAAGGGTAGAGTGTAGCAATGAGGAAAGAGGGATTAAAAATAACATGATTATTTTTTCTGTTGTGGTATCTTTCTTAATTGCCAAACAAGCTATCAGAGATACGAGTGTATCATAGAAAATGAAATGTCTGTAAAAGTCATCTGATGCCCAAAATACTATTGAATAAAGGATATCTACAAAACAAAGTGTTATGATTATAAGATAAAAGACTTGTTTTAATGTTTGAGTCTCTTCCTTAGGCAAATATTCTGTTGCATTCAATAATCTGTTATGCCTATTTCTCTTGAGATATTTGATTATGTATGAACTTATAAAATAAAGTCCAAAGAAGAATACTACTGCTAAAATAATGAATATTATTTGTTCTGTTATGTACATGAGACTTGCTTGACTAACCATTAATTTTCCCCACTCAACTTTCAATAATAATAATTATGATTTTATGAGTAATTAAGTTATGTATTATCTTAACTTAATTACCTTTATGAATTTTGGAGTAGATTTTGGATAGATTTTAGAGTAGAATTTGGGGGCAATTAAGTTATGCATTATCTTAAGTTAATTATTCTTCTGAACTTTCTTTTAGCTAATTTTAAGCTTTGGTCGAATGTTCTGAATCCTAATTGTATTGTAAGTAAAATCGGGATGATTTCCAATCTTCCTATCCACATCAAGAATATCAGCATTATTTTAGGAAATGTCGCTAAGCTTCCATTTATAATGCCAGTACTTAATCCAACGTTACCTATTGTGGAGGTTACATCAAACAATGAATTGATTGGATCATTTGTATAGAATGTCATTATTATCCATGATACAATCAAAAACATCAGATAGACTATTATGTATGAAGACGCTTCCTTAATTTCCCTTTCATTAAATGTTCTGTTGGCTATCTTGGTGCTAACAACTCTTTTAGGGGCAATTACGTTTGTAACGGTAAGGTTTATGCCTCTTAAGAATGTGATTACCCTAATGGTCTTTACAGCACCTACAGTTGATCCGGAGGAACCTCCCATCACCATCAGCATCATTATAATTATCAATGAGGCAGGGGCCCAAGATGCCAATTCGCTGGTACTTGCAATATTTGCGCCTGTTGTTGTCACTGCTGAAACTATATGGAATATCACATTCATTGGAGCCATGTGAGTTATTGCTGCAATCAGTATTCCGCTGATTATGATGCTTAGGATAATGGCTTGGAATTGTATATCATTTATTATGGATTTTCCTTTTGTCTTAACTATATTATAATGGACTGCAAAGCTTGTAGCCCCGAGCAACATTAAAATCATTGTAATTATATAGACAATGTTGTCGTTATAGAATCCCACATTTGCATTCTTTATTGACATTCCTCCAGTGGAAATGGTTGTAAATGTAAGATTTACAGAGTCAAAGAGAGGAAGTCCAGCCAAAAGGTATAGAAAAATGCCGAATAAAGTGTAAATAAGGTATATTTCTATTGTTTTATTAAGGGTATTCTTAATGTTTGGCCTAATCTTATCGTCTCTTGCCTCTGACTTATATAATTTAAAAGCGGAGGTTCCCGGTTTAATGAGGAGACTTATAAAAATGATTACTACCCCTAATCCTCCAACCCACTGTTCAAGGCTTCTTAAAAATAGTATTGATCTTGGAAGGGATTCTATATCAGCAAACATGGTCAATCCACTTCCAGTCCATGCTGAAACGTTTTCAAAAAAAGCGTCTATAAATGATATGTCCAATATCAGCATCATTATGATAGCTCCAACAAGCCCTGCCCATAGCCATGCAACACTTGATATGAACATTCCATGCTTGAATTTAAGCTTATCGTACTCGTTAAACTTTTCAGCAAATAAAAAACCTAATCCAATTGATAATGCTGGTGGAATCAAGCCTATGAGGTATGCATGTTCAAGGTAGTAAAGGTCTACGAATATAGGCAGCATCAAAATTGCACCAATCCCTACCATAATGTATCCAAGATAATGCAGGATGATTTTTATATCTTGTCTTGATAAGTAATTTATCCTCATGATATCCACCTTTTAAATCAATGGCTTTTGATTAGATTTTAAATGAGATTATTCATTTATTAACTTTTTTACTTAGTTTAAAAACTAAACGAAGTTAATAATTAATTGAATAATTTTTAAAAATATTTATTTTATTTATAATATATTGAATAATGTTTATAATTATATTAAATCATTATTTAAATTTTTTTATCATCGATGTAATTATCAAGACTTCTAATTAATGTACATTTTTATACAACAAAGATTTAAATAGTACATTATACATAATAAAGTATACATTATTTAAAATTAAATTAAATTAAACATATAATAATAAAGGAGATTAAAAGTGTTTTTCCCCAATATTGAAGAAGCAAAAGAAATAGCTAAGGATTCGTCATATAAAAGGATTCCAATTAGCTACGAGATATTTTCAGATACAAAAACTTCCATTGAAGTTTTAAGAAGACTTAGAATCTTAAGCAATCATTGCTACATGCTTGAAAGTGTAGAGGATTCTAAAAATTGGGGAAGATACAGTTTCTTAGGATTCAATCCTATTCTTGAAATCACTTGTCAAGACGGCAATCTCTCTATTAAAGGCAAGTCAAGCTTTAGCGATTGTGAAATTGAGGATAAGGAAGACAAATGCTTCAATGTCAAAACCGATAATCCTGGAGAGTATATCAGGCAAATCGTTGAAGAGAACAAATCCCCAAAGATTGAAGGGATGCCTCCATTTTCAGGAGGGCTTGTAGGCTATTTCTCTTATGATTACATTAAATACAGTGAACCTTCACTTATACTGGATGCTCAGAATCAGGATGCTTTTAAGGATGTTGACTTGATGCTTTTTGATAAGGTAATTGCATTTGACAACTTTAAGCAAAAGATTGTTGTTATAGTCAATATGGAAATGGATGAAGACCAAAACTCCATTGAAGAGAACTATGCTGAAGCATGCAAATCCATCTTGGACATAGTGGACATCATCAAGGCAGATAATATTGTGGATTTGCTTGATGATGATTTCAATCATCATTTAACAAATAAGAAGACCTTGGAAGCTAGCCAAAAGATGAAGGAAATAGATTCCTTGGAAGAGATAAATAGGATTAGAAAGGAAATTACAAAACATTTGCCTATTGAACTCAAATCTGATTTCAGATACTTGTTTTCAAAAGATGAATACTGCAATATGGTTGAAAAGGCAAAGGATTACATTACAGAAGGTGATATCTTCCAAGTTGTCCTCTCCAATAGGATTGAAGCAGACATTGAAGGAAGCCTGTTTGATGTTTATAGGGTTCTTCGAACTACAAACCCTTCCCCTTATATGTTCTATTTCTCAAGTGATGACATAGAGATTGCAGGTGCAAGTCCTGAAACCCTTGTAAAGCTTGTTGACGATCATGTCTACACTTTCCCGCTAGCTGGAACCAGACCAAGAGGAAAAACAGATGAAGAAGACAGATTATTGGAAGAGGACTTGCTTGCTGATGAAAAGGAATTGGCTGAACATAATATGCTCGTTGACCTTGGAAGAAATGATATTGGTAAAATAAGTGAAATAGGGTCTGTTAAGGTAAATAGGTATATGGATATTGTAAGGTTCTCCCATGTGATGCATATAGGTTCAACTGTTGAAGGAGTATTAAGAGAGGATTATGACTACTTGTCCACAATTGATTCAATCCTTCCTGCTGGAACTTTGTCTGGAGCCCCAAAGATAAGGGCATGTGAGATAATCAATGAGCTTGAAGACAATAAGAGAGGAATCTATGGTGGAGCTATTGGATACATCGATCTCACAGGCAATCTTGACACTTGCATTGCAATCCGGATCGCATTTGCAAGGGACAAAAAGGTTTTCATAAGAGTTGGTGCAGGCATAGTTGCAGACAGTGTTCCTGAGAATGAATTTATTGAATGCAACAATAAGGCAAGGGCAGTTATGGATGCTTTAAGAATGGCAGATGGGGGGATTGAATGATTCTACTTATAGACAATTATGACAGTTTCTCATATAATCTATTCCAATTGATTGGTGAAGTCAATCCGGATATAATGGTTTATAGGAATGACAAGATAAGCATTGATGAAGTTAGGGCTTTGAATCCCGAAGCGATTATATTGTCTCCAGGTCCTGGAAGATGTGAAAATGCAGGAATATGCATAGATATAGTTAAGGAATTTTACAATGAAATTCCAATTTTAGGGGTCTGTTTAGGCCATCAGGCAATCTGTACAGCATTTGGAGCTAAGGTTTCATATGCAAAAAGGTTGATGCATGGAAAGTCTTCAAGAATTTCTTTAGATTCAGATTCAATTTTTAAAAGGTTGCCAAATGAGATAACCGTTGGAAGATATCATTCTTTAAGCTTGTTGGAGGATACACTTCCAGATTCATTGAAAATCATATCCAAATCAGAGGATGATGGTGAAGTAATGGCTGTAAAGCATAAGGAATTTGATGTTTATGGGCTACAGTTTCACCCAGAATCAATATTGACACCAGATGGATTAGCAATTATAGAGAATTTTTTAAATAAAGTATAATAAAATTGGATAGAAGCAAGTATTATTTTTATAAAATTTGTAAAATTGATTAGTTACAGACATTAAGAATTTTTAAAAAAGCAAGAAAAAGGGATTTTATGATTAAAGAAGCAATTTTAAAGGTATATAAACATGAAGACTTAACTTATGAGGAAGCTTATGAGACAATGGATGAGATCATGAGCGGAAAGGCAAGTGAAGTACAAATGAGCGCATACTTAACAGCAATGTCAATGAAAGGTGAAACAATTGATGAGATCACTGCATCCGCTGAAGCTATGAGGGCTCACTGTGTAAGATTATTGAATGATGAGGAAGTCGTTGAAATTGTTGGAACTGGAGGGGACGGTTCAAACACATTCAATATTTCCACCACATCTTCCATTGTGATTTCCGCAGCAGGTGTTCCAGTGGCAAAGCATGGGAACAGGTCCGCTTCAAGCAAATGTGGTGCAGCAGATGTGCTGGAAGAATTAGGAGTCAATATCCATATTAGTCCTGAAAAAAGCTTAAGTTGCCTAAAGGAAATAAACTTATGTTTCCTCTTTGCTCAAAACTATCATCTCTCAATGAAATATGTTGCAGGGGTGCGTAAAGAGCTTTCAATCAGAACAATATTCAATATTTTGGGGCCTTTGACAAGCCCGGCAGGTGCTTCAATGGAAGTTTTAGGAGTGTATGAAAGGGAACTTCTGGAGCCTCTTACAGATGTTTTGAAAAATTTAGGAGTCAAATCTGCTATGGTTGTTTATGGATTGGATGTGATGGATGAAATCTCAGCAAGTGACAAGACTGCAGTATGTGAGCTTAAGGATGGCAAGACAAGGACATATGAGCTTTCTCCAGAGGACTTTGGCATGACCATTTCATCTAAGGAAGACCTTGTTGGTGGCGATGCAAAGGAAAATGCAGAAATCACATTATCTATTTTAAATGGAGAAAAAGGTCCAAGAAGAAATGCAGTTCTATTGAATTCAGCTGCAGGATTGTATGTTGCAGGAAGAGTGGATTCATTGGAAGATGGAATCAGGTTAGCTGAAGAGGTCATTGACTCAGGCAAGGCATTGAATCAGCTTGAAAGATTCATTGAAGTTACAAATAGATAAATACCTTAGCTTACTAATAGATGATTATATGCTGGAAAAAATTGTTGCAAAGACTGAAGAGAGATTGGTTGAATCAAAAAGGAATAAGCCTTTAAGCCAACTCAAAGAGGAAGTATCAAAACTGGATATCAATGATGACTTCCCTTTTAAGGAAGCTTTGAAAGACCCTGAAATTGCCATCATTGCGGAAGTCAAGAAAGCTTCTCCTTCAAAAGGATTAATAGCTGAAGATTTTGATTACATTAAAATCGCAAAGGATTATGAGCAAGCAGGAGCATCTGCAATATCAGTTTTGACAGAACCATATTTTTTCAAAGGATCTAACGATTACCTTAAGGAAATTGCTGAAAATGTAGCTATTCCAATTTTAAGAAAAGACTTTACAATAGATGAATATATGATATGGGAAGCTAAATCATTAGGGGCTTCAGCTATTCTTTTGATTGTTTCAATACTTGAGGATGTTCAATTGAAGAGATATTTGGATTTGGCTCATGATTTAGGTCTTTCTGCTATTGTTGAAACTCATGATGCAAATGAGATCAGGACTGCAATAGATGCTGGTGCAGAGATAATAGGTGTAAACAATAGGAATTTAGCAGATTTTACTGTTGATATTGAAAACAGCATAAACCTACGTAGAGTGGTTAGTGATGATATCCTATTTATCTCAGAAAGTGGAATTAAAACTGCTGAAGATGTAAGGAGATTGAAGGAAAACAATGTCGATGCAGTCTTGATAGGTGAAACTTTAATGAGAAGTGATGATAAAAAGGCTATGATTGAGGAGTTGAAGAACGCTTAATTTTGGAGTTAAAGAATGGTTAAGCTTAAGATTTGTGGAATGAGAAGGTCTGAAGATATAGAAATGGCAAATAGACATAAGACAGATTACATTGGATTTGTTTTTGCTGAAAGTCCACGTAAAGTATCATTTGAGCAGGCTAAGGAATTGTCAGAGCTTTTGAGTGATGAGATTGTTCCTGTAGGGGTTTTTGTAAATGAGCATATGAAGCTTATTGTTGACTTATTCAGGGATGGAATAATCGAAATGGCTCAGCTTCATGGAGATGAAGATGAAAAGTATATAAGGAATCTAAAAGATAAATCAATTGAAGAAACTGGAAAACAAATACCTGTAATAAATGCAATTGAAATAAAAGATGGTGCTGATTATAATGATGAGCTATTGAAGTGGCGAGATTCAGCATCTGACTATTTTATTTTAGACAGTGGAAAAGGGTCTGGCAAAACATTTGACTGGAGTCTTATAGATAAAGAGAGCGAATTCTTTAAGAATTCCATTTTTTTAGCTGGAGGGCTGAACAGTGAAAATTTGGCTTTAGCTATTGAGGAATTCAATCCATTTGCAGTTGATTTAAGCAGTTCTGTTGAAACGGATGGATTTAAGGATGAAGAGAAGATTAAGGACATCATTAAAATCATGGAAAATTATAGATAATAATAATTAATAATAAATATTTGAATTTTATAATTGTAGATATTTGGATAATAATTACTAACAATATTGATTTTTATTTTTAGAGATAGAATTGGAGATAGAATATGAGCAGAGGAAGATTTGGAGTTCATGGTGGACAATACATGTCTGAAACATTGATGAATGAACTCCTGAACTTGGAAGAACAATATAATCATTTTAAGGAAGATCCTGAATTTGTAGAGGAATTGAACACTCTATTGAAGGAATATGCAGGAAGGCCTTCATTATTGTATTATGCAAAGAGAATGACCGAAGATCTCGGTGGAGCAAAGATTTACCTTAAGCGTGAAGACTTGAACCATACTGGAGCTCACAAAATAAACAATGTGCTTGGCCAATGCCTTTTGGCTAAAAAGATGGGAAAGACCAGAGTCATTGCCGAAACTGGTGCTGGTCAGCATGGAGTGGCTACTGCTACTGCAGCAGCTTTATTAGGTATGGAATGTGAAGTGTTCATGGGTGAAGAGGACACCAAGCGTCAAGCATTGAATGTATTTAGAATGGAACTTCTCGGAGCTAAGGTTCACACCGTAACAACCGGTTCAAAAGTGCTTAAGGATGCGGTGAATGATGCATTCAGAGAATGGATTTCAAGAGTTGATGACACTCACTATGTAATAGGATCCACTATGGGGCCACATCCATTTCCAACAATTGTAAGGGATTTCCAAGCTGTAATCAGTGAAGAGATAAAAGAGCAAATCATGGAGCTTGAAGGCAAATTGCCAGATATGGTTATCGCTTGTGTTGGTGGTGGAAGCAATGCTATGGGAGCATTCTACAATTTCTTGGAAGATGAAGAGGTAAAGCTTGTAGGTGTTGAAGCTGCAGGAAAGGGAATTGATACTGAATTCCATGCAGCAACAATTGCTAAAGGTGAGCTTGGAATCTTCCATGGAATGAAATCTTATTTCTGTCAAGGAAACTATGGTCAGATTTCTCCAGTTTATTCTATCTCTGCAGGACTTGATTATCCTGGAATTGGTCCTGAACATGCCTATTTGCATGATATCGGAAGAGCAGAGTATGTTTCAGCAACTGATGATGAGGCAGTGGAGGCATTTGAATACTTATCCAGAATGGAAGGAATCATTCCAGCTATTGAATCTTCCCATGCAATAGCCCATGCCATGAGAATTGCAGGGGATATGGATAAGGATGATATTGTTGTAATCAATGTATCTGGCCGTGGAGATAAGGATGTAGCAGCTATTGCTCGCTATAAAGGAGTTGAATTATACGAATAATTGTAGGTGTGTTTGAAATGAGTGATAAGAAAGATATAAAGATTGCTGATGCCTTCAAGGATGGAAAGGCTTTCATTGGATTCTTGACTGCAGGGGACCCTACAATTGAAAAGACTGTAGAATATGTTTTGGCTATGGAAGAGGCAGGATGCGACTTGGTTGAGATAGGAATTCCTTTTTCAGATCCTGTAGCTGAAGGGCCTGTCATTCAGGAAGCAAACATCAGGGCGCTTTCAAACAATACAAACACTGATGACGTTTTTGAAGCAATCAGGCAAATCAGGGAAAAGTCAGATGTTCCATTGGTGTTCTTGACTTATATCAATCCAGTATTCTATTATGGCTATGACAAGTTCTTCAAGAGATGTCAGGAATTAAATGTCTGTGGAATCATTTCACCAGACCTTCCATATGATGAAAAGGATGAGATTCTTGAAGTGACTCAAAAGTATGGCATTGACATTATCAGTTTGATTGCCCCTACCTCAAAGGAACGTATACAGATGATTGCAAGGGAAGCAAGCGGATTTATTTATGTTGTTTCATCATTAGGGGTCACTGGTATGAGAAGTGAGATTAGGACAGACTTGGAATCTATTTTAAAAGATATTAAGGAAGTTACTGATGTTCCAGCAGCAGTTGGTTTTGGTATCAATACTCCGGAACAGGCAGAAAATATTGCAAAAGTGGCTGATGGTGTTATTGTAGGAAGTGCAATTGTTAATATTATTGCAGAGCATGGAGAAAATGCAAAAGAGCCTCTTGTAAATTATGTCAAATCTATGAAAGATGCTATTTCCTAACATCTTTCTTTAATATTTTTTATACTTATTTTTTTTCAATTTTTTATAGTTTTTTTTATTATAATTTTTTTTTAATAATTATTGATTTGCTTTCATGGTAGCTATTTGCTCGTCACGGCTTTTCAATCTCAAGGTGAATGCAAATGCAATGATTGCAACTATTGTTGCTAAAAACAAGCTGATCCTATAACCTAAGATTCCAGCAAATGATGCAATTATTCCACCAATGAGAGCTCCACCTATCAATTGCCCTGCACTTGAGAGCATGTTTACAATAGCTTGGCCCGCTCCTCTTTCATATGGTTTTGCTTCAGTTAGAACTATGTATCTCAAAGGAGCTCCAATGATTGTTACAAGTCCTACACCAATCATGCATCCTGCTATTATGAAAAATATTAGATTGCTTGGATAAACTGCAATTGCAAATAATCCTATTGCAAGCATCATTGTTCCAACTGCCATGGTCTTGCGGGAACCTGTAGAATCCAGAATCTTACCGAGTATTGGTGCTGCAACTGCATTTGCTCCCAAAATTGGAATCAGCATCAGGCTTGCATATTGTTCATTCAATCCCATTGAAAGTATTACAAGTGATGGGATGAATATTGCTGAAGAGTAGATTATTCCATAGCATAATGTTTCAATACAGGCAATGCTGATTTCCCTGTTTTTAAGCATGTGTATAGGCACAATGGACTCTTCCGCTCTTTTTTCCACTTTTAAGAATATTGGAATTAGGATAATAAACATCAATAGGAATGGTAGGACATTCACAAACAATAGGCTGTTTATGAAATTGCTTGAATCGATTTGGTTTAGGCCATAAGCTAAAAATATCGCAAGCAGGCTTAGTATTAGGATTCCTAAATAGTCTATCTTCATTTTTTTATCTTCTTCCATTTCAGGAAGGATGTACCATGCAAATGCTATTATGAAAATGGCTATTGGAATGTTTATTGTAAAGCACCAATTCCAACCATATGGAATCAAAGCCGCTCCAACCAATGGGCCTCCAATTGCAGAAATACCGAATACGCTTCCAAGGATTCCCAATGCCTTTCCTCTCTCTTCAAGTGGGAATGCATCTCCGATAAACGCTCCCGCTACAGGGAATATTCCTCCACAACCGAAACCTTGCACTATTCTTCCTAAAAATATTGCCTCTATGCTGAATGCAGATGCTATTAGGCATGATCCTATTCCAAAAAGAATCACATCTAAGATAAAGACCTTTTTTCTACCGTAAAAGTCTGAAAATTTAGCCATGACTGGAGAGCCAATCATGAAAAATATTACAAAAAGTGTAAATATCCAACTTGATTCCCTACTTGTCAATTGGAAGCTTTGTTCGATTGATGGAAGCACTGGGCCTATGATTCCAGTATCCAATGAGCCCATAAACACTCCTATTAAAAATAATATGAGTATCAAATTCCGTGTTTTTGTATCTAGTGTTTTTTGCATAGTATTTTTTCCTTTAGATTATATTGTTATTTAGTAGTGTAATAATTGATAATTAAGTGCCGAATTTCTCTCTCACTTTCTTGATTGTGAATCTTGCAAATGCGAAGTTCAAGATACTTGCAGTTATTCTTCCCACTGCCAGACCTGTCCAAATACCAACAAGCCCCCATCCTAATACTATTCCGAGGGTGTATGTTGCGGTAACAGTAAAGATAACCTCTCTGATAATGGTCCACATCAAGCTTATGGTTCCCTTACCCATTCCTTGGTATAGGAAACTTGAAGTCATTCCCGCTCCAGTGAGTGGGAGACAAAGGCTTGCTATTCTTAAGAATCTGGTAATTTCTGGAATCAAAACTGCTGTCTCTTCAGTATATGCAAATAAAGTTGCAAGCTGTGGTGCAAATGCAACCAGTATTATTGTAACAGCTGTTCCAAATGCTACACCAAATTTAACCCCATATAAATGAGCTCTTGATAGGTAATCGCCATTTTTAGCACCGTAAGCGCTTCCTGAAACTGCAGCCACTGCGCTACCGATAGCTGTAAGTGGCATTATAGCAAAAAGGTATAATCTTTGGCCTGAGGTGAATGATGCGATACCATATTCTCCTCCAATTGTTGAGATGAACACTAAATATAAGCTTACAGCAACAGACATCATGAACATATCCATAGATGCTGGAATACCTACTTTCAATATGTCTTTAGCTATTTTGGACTCGAATTTGAACTCTCTTAAATTGACATCCACATAGGTGTCCTTCTTGATGAGAATCCAGTAGAGGATTACAGATGCAGATCCTAGAGCGCTGAAAATTGTTGCCATGGATGCACCTGCAGAACCGAAGCCCAATACATAAATGAAGATAGGGTCAAGAATGGCGTTAAGGGTTACAGATACAATCATTGCATACATTGCTCTTTTCATGTCCCCTTCACCACGAAGGATACCGCTTCCTCCGTTACCGAACATAAAGGCAATAAGGCCTAAAAATAGAGGGGTTCCATATTTAATTCCTTCAGCAAGGTTTTGTCCGCTTGCTCCATAGATACGAAGCAAAGGCTCCTGAATGAATAAGAGAATCACTGTAAGAAATATTGAAGCCACTAAAAATATTAAAAGAGCATGTGCTGCAGACTTATTGGCACCTTCATGATTTTTTGCACCAACAAAACGGCTGATACTGCTTGTTGCACCATTTCCAAGACCTACGCTCACACCATTCAATATCATGAAGATAGGTGTTACAAAACCTATTCCAGCTATTGCAGCCTGTCCAAGCCCAGCTACCCAAATACCGTCAATGATATTGTATGATGCTGTCAAAAGCATTGATATCATGATTGGGATAGCAAGCTTTTTAACTGCTGTTTCTGGATTTCCCCTCATTAATTCCACATTTTTATTCGCCATTTCAATCCCTAATCTCTAATAATAATCATTATTTTAATATTTCCTCTGTTTTTCTAGCTATTTCTCTTAATTGGTCTTTTGCATCATCGTCTAATTTGTCTATTCCAACCAGTTCTTCCCACTTATTCAAATCATTTTCTAATAGAATAGCTAGTTTCTCTCCTTTTTCTGTTATATTTAAGATGTATTTTCTTCTATTGTTTTTATCGATGACTCTTTCAACATATTCATGGTCTTCCAATTTTCTTAAAGCTTTAGCAATTGTTCCTTTGCTTTGACCAAAAATAGTTGCCAAATCATCTTGGGATAAATTTTTTCTTTTATAGATTTCCATCAAGTATTGGCCTTCATGAACCATATCTATTTGGTTTGGGTTTTTCTGAGAATATCTTAATTTATTTCTTGATATGTGATGTATCAGTGCAATAAAAGGCATTGAATCAAATTTATCCAACTGTTTTTCATTTTCTGTCATGATTAATAGTTGGTTTTTGAAATATATAAATGTTTCTTAGGAAACTGTTTATCAATGAACGATATTAAAAAAGAGTTTGTTGGCCTTTAGTTGAGCTATTGATTTTCCAATCGATTTCTTCTAAATTGTTTTCCTTTAGGAATTCATTAGCCAATTTAAAATGATTGCATCCAAAGAATCCTCTTCTTGCAGAGAATGGACTTGGATGTGATGATGTTAGCACTAAATGGTTAGGATTATCGATCAATTCCTTTTTGAGTTCTGCCTGTTTTCCCCATAAAAGGAAAACGATGGGATGGGTTTGTTGATTTAAGATGCTTATTACATTGTCTGTTAATGTCTGCCAACCGCATTTGCTGTGTGAATTCGCATTTCCCTCTTCAACGGTGAGTACAGTATTGAGTAGGAATACCCCTTGCTTAGCCCAGGATTCAAGGCATCCGGAATCTGGAATAGGATAACCGTATTCCGATTCTATTTCCTTAAAGATATTTTTTAGAGATCTTGGGATTGGATGCCCTTCTGGTGTTGAGAATGCAAGACCGTGAGCTTGTCCTTCTTCATGATAAGGGTCTTGGCCTAATATGACAACTTTTACATTGTCTATAGGGCATAGCTTGAAGGCATTGAATATCTCTTCTTTTGGAGGATAGATTGTTTTGGTTTTGTATTCTTCTTTTACAAATTCTTTTATTTTCAAGAAATATTCCTTTTCAAATTCCTCTTCTAAAACATTATCCCAACTGTTTCCAATCATAAAATCACTTTTTTAATATGCATTTTTAGGGTTAATATAAATATTTTTTATTTATTATTTCTTTCCTGTTACCTTGTCCAAATATGGAATCTTATCTAAAATAGATAGAATTGCTAAACTGATTGCTGTTGTGATAATCACTAAAACAGGTATCCCAATCAATGAGCTGCCTTGAGTGAAATTGATGAATTTTATTAAATTGATTTTTATGCAATATAAAACCAAGTAATGAATAAGATAAATTCCATAACTGTAATTGCTTATTGTTGTAAATGCATTTCCTAATCTATTATTTTCCATATCAATGAATGATTTGGTCTTGGATAAGTATTTAAACAGTAAAAATGCATTTGCAGACATGAACAGAATCAATAAATTGAAATAGCTTAATCTGACGAATTGGTGCACTAGATGAGACCTTGGAACTACAAAACAGAATATGTACCAAAGGTAAGATCCTATGAATAGCAGAGCTGTTATAATTATTAGGTATTTTCTATCAATTCTCTTTTCCAAAAAGTCGCATTTTGCCAAGAAGTAGCCAATTATTATATACGCCAGGAAAGAAATGTAATAGGTTAATCTAGGACTATATGGATTGAATAGTTGGTAATGACTTAATCCAATGTAAATTACAGAAAGAATTGCTAAAATTGTGATGAATCTCTGATTGAAATCATTGATGCTGATATCTAATTGCATCACTTTGTTAATAATGAATATTCCAACATAAGCTATTATGATCATCCAAACGAACCAGAAATGAACTCCTAATGTTCCTGCTGTTCCAAAGAATATCTTTAGGGCACTGTCTAAGTTAAATCCATGGTTCATAATGATTGTAAATATTATATAAACCAATACCCAAAACAGGAAAGGTATGAAAAGTCTTGATAATCTCTTTTTAAAGAATTTTATTAAAGTGTCTTTTTTGCCTATAAGCAACGCTCCACTAAGCATTACAAAAATAGGAATTGAAAAGTCTCTAAAACAGTCAAAGAATACAGAAATATAAAGATTAGGGCTATTTATATCTCTAGATACGTATGAAACGGATACATGACAAAATACGATTCCAATTATTGCCAATGCTCTCAAGACATCGTAATAGAATATTCTTTTTGAGGGTGCTTTAGATTGATTCATAGGATTACCATTACTTACTTTTTGATTATATTTATTCTTAATAATCTTTATCTTCAATTAATCTTTATCTTCAAATAATCTTTATATTTTTAAAGTTTTAATAGTTTTTCTTTTGGTTTAAGAGAGGATTTACAACTTATTTCATCACTCTTTTAAGTATGGAAAACATTATTTTAGCAAAAATCTTCTTTAGGATTCCCAAGTTTACGTTTGGAGCAAAATCGTAATTCACCAAGCCTGTGCTTTCCCAGTATTCTGCATCTGCTTCAAGTGGGTCTTCGCTTAATGCCATAACTCTCCATACATTGTAGAATATCAAATCCATAATCTTTGGAGAGTGGAGTTTTTTGGAAGATACGTCCTTATGGAACTTTTGAGCAATCTTGTTGATTTCTTCCCTATTGATGTCCTCCTTTCCACCACAAGCATAAGTTATCTTATAGTTTTTATTGAATCCCCAATGCCTTAAGGTTTCATCAATGTATTTTGCAACATCCTTTTGGCCTGCTCCTGCTGTGGATACAACGATTAAGGCTTTCTTGTCAAAGAATTCTGGCCTATGGTATAGATAAGCGGTATGGTCGAAGAAGTTCTTAAGGAGTCCAGTGACATTCATAGCATAAACTGGACTTGCTATAACTATTCCGTCTGCCCATCTGATTTTGTCTATAATCGGTTGTACAATATCTTGATGAGGGCAGTGATCTTCTCCTTCCATTATGCATTTGAAGCAGCCATTGCACATTGGTATTTTAGCTTTCATCAATTGGATTTCTTCAAATTCTGCATCCTCTCCTAGATTAGCTTTAGCTTGCTTAACCATGCTCCATGTATTTTTCTTTCTTGGAGATCCATTGATTATAATGTATTTCATCACAACACCTTTATAATAATTTTATATGTCTAATTGTCCTTCTAAGACCTTTTTTTCCTTATATTCAAAGTTTTTATCAAATTCATCTACATACTTTTCATCAACATCAAATACTTCTGGGTTGTGGAATATTCCCTTATCATAATCCAAGTCGTTTAGGGTATTCTCATTTTCATCCAATATTTTTATCATGAAAAATGGATTTTCGTCTTCGATATCTGTTCCTTCAAGGTAAATATTGTATTTTGATGCACTTTCAAATCCGAATCTGTGATAATACTCTTCATCACCTATTACAAAAACAAATGGGATGCCCATTTCTTCTGCGAGATTTAAAGTATATCCTATTAATTTGGAACCATAGCCCTTGCTTTGACATTTGGAATCGATAGCTATTGGTCCAAGGACAGTTGCCTTTCCGCTTCCATCACTAAGTTTAATGTCCACTCCATACCGATTTTTCCTATAAAGATTCAATTTGCCGTTTGAATAGTTTATACTGCCAATGATTTCATCATTTTCCTCTAATACATATGCCAAGTCATTAATGAAGCTTGAGTCATTTCTTAAGTTATGGACTATATAATGTTCCCAAGCTCCTGGGCGATAAACGTTCCAAAATGCATCCCTTACAATATTTTCAACTTTGATATGGTCTTTTTCTTCTTCTAATCTGATAGTTTCTTCAGGCTCTCTTTCTTTTTCCAATTTGTCTTTTGGATTTTTTGTATCTATCTTCACGGAATTAAAGAGAATTTTCATATGATTTGTTGTTCTTCTTTCGAAATCCTTTAGGAATTCCTCATCATCTTCTGGATAATTAATTATGAAATGTTCGTACAATAGGAATAATCCATAGTAATAGAATGATTCTGCAAGCTGTTTGATGTCTGCATCCATTTTAATGAACTTCTTTTCCTTCATCAATTCAAATAGATCTTCCCATCCATTGATTGCATAGCCAATAATCGCTTCCTTTACAAAATTCTTTATCTTTTCATTATGGTATGATTCAACTAGGAAGATTCTTGTAATCTTCATCATCTTCTCTTCAGAGAGTTTAGATATGAATCTATCGCTTCCTTCCTTGTAGAACTGATCAAAATCCATCTTCAGATTCTTTTCAGATTGCATTATAGGTGCTTCTTCCTTAAGCATTTCATTAATGTAATAGCTTAATATGGATTCTAAAATGGATTCTTTGCTTTGGTAGTGATTATAGATGGAACTTTCCTTTATTCCTACTTCCTTAGCTATTTGGCGTATGGAAACTCCATCGTATCCATCTTGTGAGAACAAGTCAATGGAAACATCAAATATTTTTTCTTTTGTATTCTTTTTAGCCATATTATCAGTTTTAATTAGTTTAATTATTTTAATTAGTTTAATTATTTTAAATTAGTTTAAACCAATGTTTTATTAAAATTAAATACTATAAACTAACACTTGTTAGTCTAATTATATTTTATTATATTGGCATTGCTATATAAAACTAACGATTGTTAGTATATTTTTTTGATATTCTATTTTTTCAAAATTAAAAAAAATGATATTTTTTTAGCATTAGAAAAATAGATATTTTTAAATATCTTCGTTTAGAGAATCTTATTAGTCAAAATAAGGAAAATAATAAAATGTCAAATAGAGCAGATAAGGAAATACTAAATGAATTAAAAGAATTGACGAAGGATAAGGAAAACTGGAAATCAAATATCGATGATGTTGCCCATAAGTTGAATGATGATTATTCTGTTGCTGTAAAAGCAAAGGCATTATGGCTTCTTGGAGAAATGGGTTTGAAGTATCCAAAAGAAATAGAATGCCATGTCAATGATATTGCAAGTTACTTAGAGAATGATGATTCTAAATTGAGAGAAAGATCTGCTAATGCAATTGGAAGGATAGGTCGGGCAGATAAGGATTTCGTAATCGTTTATATGGACAAATTGATGAAAATGAAAGAAGATGAATCATCTAATGTCAGGCATGCATTCATTTGGGCTTGTGAAAATATTGCTACAAATGCTCCAGACTTATTTTGCGATAAATTGGATATCTTTTATGAAATGATTTCGGATTCTGAAGATAAGGTTAGGATAGAAGCTCCTGAAATGTTTAGGGTAATTGGAAAAATAAGGCCAAATTGCGTAAAGCCATATTTAGAAAAACTAGAATATTTTGCTGAAAATGATGAGAATCCTGTTGTTCGAATTCATAGTGCTGGCGCAATCAGAATTACAAAAAAGGCATTAGGGCAATAAATTAATCAGATTCTTTAAAACTGCTAGACTATTTTTTTATATTAATTATTTTCATATCTTAAGGTTTTTCATATCTTAAGTATTTTCATATCTTAAATAATCTTTGTGCATTTTTTGTAGTTTTCTCCATAACTTCTTTTTCTTCAATATCCAATTCTTCAGCTATTTTTTTAATGATGTATTTCAGGTTTAATGGGGTATTCTGTTCCCCTCTCTTTTCTTCTGGAGGTAGATATGGTGAATCTGTTTCTAAAAGGATATGATTAACACCTATTTTCTTTAGCATATTCCTTGTTTTCTTATTGTTGTTGTGGGTTACAGTTCCCCCTATTCCTATATAGAAACCTAGTTTAATGAATTCTCTTGCCATCTCAGCTGAACCTTGATAGGAATGCATGGATCCAACTGCCTTATGTTCTTTTATTATATCGTAGGTATCTTGCATTGCCTTTCTGGAATGGACTATCACAGGAAGCTCATGTTTTTCAGCCAAGCTAAGCATCTTTTTAAAGAGTTCAATTTGCTTACCCCTATTTTCTTTTCCTTTGTAGTAATCTAATCCTATTTCCCCTACTGCAATTACCTTATCATTTTCCAGCTGATTATCCAATAGCAAAATGTCTTCATCTCTAATTTCATCTGCAAAAGTGTAGAAGTATCCTAAAGCAGCATAGACATTTTCATAGCTTTGGGACAATTCCAACACCTCTTCATTGCTTTTAGGGTCAGTTCCATTCAATATCATGAAAATATCTTCTTTTAGAGCTTCTTTTATTATTTCCTCTGCATTTTCCATTTCACTATTGTAAATATGGCAATGTGTATCGATAATCATCAAATTCCTCACATAAGAGATTATTTTTTCTGTTGATTAGAAATTTCTGTTGATTAGAAAATTATTGCATTAAGTTTTTATTCTTTTAACCTCAATTATTATATAATCAATTGAATTAAATTAAATTTTTGGTGAGCATAGATGGATGAGAAGTTTTCAAGAACAGAAATGTTAATTGGAAATGAGGGAATGGAAAAACTGAAAAATGCTAAGGTTGCTGTTTTCGGGCTTGGCGGTGTCGGTTCCTTTGTTTGTGAAGGACTTGCAAGAAGTGGAGTAGGCAATTTTATTTTGGTGGATTTCGATAAGGTTGATGAGACAAACATCAACAGGCAGATAATAGCCACAACTAAAACAATCGGCAGAAACAAGGTTGATGTCATGAAAGAGAGAATCTTGGATATCAATCCTGAAGCCAATATTGAAATTTATAATGAATTCTACCTTGCTGATTCAAAATCAGATATCATTACAGAGGACTTGTCATATGTCGTTGACTGTGTGGACACTATAATGGCTAAGATTGCAATCATATGCAAATCTAAGGAAATTGGTGTGCCAGTAATGTCCTGTATGGGTACTGGAAACAAGCTGGATCCTACAAGTTTTGAAATAGATGACATTTACAAGACTTCCTATTGTCCGCTTGCCAGAATAATGAAAAAAGATTTAAAAAAGAGAAATATAAAGAAATTAAAGGTCTTGTATTCAAAGGAACATCCTATAAACACAAATGATTGTGAAATAAACCAAAATGAAAAGAAGCATAAGGTCAAGGGCAGTGTTTCCTTCATGCCTCCCGTTGCAGGCTTAATGATTGCCGGTGAGGTAATAAAGGATATTGCCATCAGATGATTTAAATTATTTTTCCTCAACTATCTTTCCACTCATATGCTCTATTGTGATTTCATAAAGTTCTGTTACATCCAAAAGATTATCTATTTCGGACTTGGTCTCTTCTTCAGTTGGGAAGAACTTGTTTCCTAAGTGAGTCAATTTTTCTATTTTTGTATCCCTGTCCTTGATTGTTTTCATTCTACCAAAGACAATAACGCTTTTGAATGTGTACCACCAGTCATCTGCTGCTTTTATGCCTTTATTCATCACGCAATAGGATACCTTATCATGCTTTTCGATTGCATCTCTTTTATGGCTTTCCTTTATAGTTCCATGGAAGTATATTTTTCCATCAACATAAACATGACTTAATGGTACAGCATAAGGATAATCCTCGTCTCCAAGCACTGCTAAGACACCACGAGGTTCGTTAATTAAAATTTCTATGCACTCTTCTTCACTTAAAGACTGTTTCTTCCTTCTCATTTCCCTAAACATATTTAATAGTTTAGATTTACTTATAAAAATAATTAATTAAAATTAATATTCGTTTATAAAACCATTATAAGACTTTAAAAAATTAGAAAAAGAGTATAAAAATAGCTAAAAATAGTAAAAAAAGAAAAAAGTAACTGGTTAGTTAAAACCAGTCTTTAGATGATTCTATGATTTCATCAACGATTATTGGTGCAGAACCGATGTATGTGTGAGGATCCATGATTCTTTCAACATCCTCTTTGGTTAAGAATTGACTTGCATCAGGATCTTCAAGGATTAGGTCTGCAAGTAGCAATTTTTCCTTGTTTGCTTTGATAGCGTTCTTTCTTGCTACTCCATAAGCGGTTTGCTTACCCATTCCTGCTCTGGTAAGTTCTGCCATCAATCTTTCTGCCATAATCAATCCATTGGTGAAATTGAGGTTTCTTTCAATGTTTTCATCATAGAAAATGAGATTGTTCATGAGCTTGATTGTTAAGTTGAGAATGTAATCAGTAAGAATGCAAGCTTCAGGGAACATGATTCTTTCACAGGAAGAGTTAGTCAAGTCCCTTTCATGCCAGAGAGGGTTGTTTTCCATAGCTGCATTTACATAGGATTTGACAATTCTTGCAACACCGCAAATTCTTTCAGCAGTGATTGGATTCATCTTGTGTGGCATGGTACTGCTTCCAACTTGCTTTTCAGGGTCGAAGAATTCTCCTAACTCTTGAATTTCAGTTCTTTGCAAGTTTCTTACCTCAAGAGCAATCTTGCTTAAGGTAGTTGCTATGTTTGCAAGGGTTGCTACAAATTCAACATGGTTGTCCCTTTGCAATACTTGGTTAGTGATTGGAGCAGGTTTTAATCCAAGAATTTCAGATACTTTCTTATGAACTTCCCAACCTTGGGTTCCAAGAGCTGCGGTGGTTCCTACAGCACCGTCCATCATACCAAGACAGACATTTTCTTTAGCATGCAATAATCTGTCATATTGCCTATGCAATTCATCTGCCCAGATTGCAAATTTCATACCATAAGTTGTTGGAAGTGCATGTTGACCATGGGTACGGCCAATGCAGACTTTCATTTTGTTCTCTTCAGCTAACTTGAGGATTATTTTAGTTAATCTTTCGATTTTTTCTTCCAATACTTCAATGGAATCCTTTAAAAGCAATGAGTTTGAACTGTCTACAATATCATTGGAGGTTGCTCCGAAATGAACATATTCTCCTGCTTCTCCTTCACATACTTCACTTAATCCTTTTGAAAGGGAAGCGATATCGTGTTTGGTTTCAGCTTCAATTTCACTTACACGTTCTACAGTAACAAATTTGGTATTTGCTTTTGCCTTGATTTCATCTGCAAATTCCTTTGGAATGATTCCAAGCTCTCCTTCAGCTTGAGCCAATGCAGATTCAATATCTAACATTCTTTGCTGCTTGTTTTCCTGTTCCCAGATTCTTTTCATTTCTGGAGTTCCATATCTAAATTCTATTGGATGTATTGCCATTTAAACTCTCCTTTGATTGTAGATAATTTTGATTAAATATAATTTTTTTAAATTAATATAGTTTTTAAATTAAATATAAATTTTTAAATAAAATATTATATTTTTTTAAAATACATATCTATTTTTGAATTTTTGATTAAATATATTTTATTGATTTTCATATTATTTTTTCATATTATTTTTTTCATATTATTTTTCAATTATTTATAAAGATTTATTAATAACTATAATAAATTATTATTTAGAAAGCTAATAATATCTTGAAAATAATAATTAATAAAATAAATAATAAAAGATAATTATTTCTTTATTGGGTGATATGTATGGATTTCAGTGTTAAAGATTTCAATGTGAGACTTAGAACAATTAAGCTTTGGGAAATAATCATTGCAATAGTCATTTCTTTTTTCTTAACTTTATTTGTTGAGGGATATTTCAATATTTCTTCTGGAGAGTTGGAATACATCCTTTTCTTCTGCTTTATGATGGTATTCTTTTTGATTGCCACATATGGCACTACAGGATTCAATAAGGATGTCAATGACCTGTTTAAAGCAAGTAGCATTCTAAGGGTTTTGATTTTAGCCATTGCAAACATGTTTGTGGCAATTTTCATTCAAACCATGTTTTTCCCTTTGGATTCACTTTTAAATATGGTCAATTCAATTTCCCTACCTTTATTGGATGTGGTTACTGGGACAAATGATCCATTGCTTTTCATTTTTGAGATGTTTTCAGCAATAATCATCGCACCAATATCTGAAGAATTGTTCTTTAGAGGAGTTCTATTCAATAGACTGAAAATCAGAAAAGGATTTGTCTTTGGTTTAGTTGTTTCTTCAGTCATTTTTGGATTATGCCATTTCAATTATCCTGATCATTTTTCACATATTATCTATACTTGCATAATGGGAATGACCCTATGCATTCTGTATTCAAGAACAGACAATTTACTGTTGAATATGCTTGTCCATTCTGCATATAATCTCTTATCATATCTTCTTGTGTACACTCCATTGCAATATTTGATTTTAAGTGGAGAATTCAGCTCATTAATGGGTTTGATCCTTATTTCTTCATTGATATTTATTCCAGTTTATATTCTTTATTTCACTTATAAACTGAAATAAGGGCCTATTTAAATTTTATGGAAAAAATTTATTAATGGTAGCATGTAATATTAAAAACACTTATTCAAATGATTTTTAACTGTTAGGTGCATAAAATGGATTTTAATGTTACTGACTTTAATGTAAGGCTTAGAACAATCAGGTTAAGAGAGGCAGTTTTAGCTATTATAATTGGCTTTATCTTGAATGTAGTTCTCGTTGCAATATTTCCTTCATTAAGTGAAAATGAGACTTTAATGATCATGCCTCTTTTATGTTTTGTTCTTTTGTTCTTCATATGGGCTTTAAGAGGCACACATGGCTTAAATGATGACTTTTCAAAGCTTTTTGAAAGGGATAATCGTAGGGAAATATTCTATATATTCCTAATAAATTTCTTGTTTGTATTCTTGGTAGTGGCATTATTTGCAAATTTGGATATACTTTATGGTTTAGCATATCCTGAAATGGATCCCTTGTTGGATTTCACTCCAAATGCTCTTGACCCATTATCTTTCATTTTGGAAGTGATTTCTTCAGTCATATTGGCGCCTATTCTTGAAGAATTGTTCTTTAGAGGAGTTCTATTCAACAGATTGAAAATAAGAACTGGCATAATAGCTGCTATGGTCATATCTTCAGCCCTCTTTGCTATTGGACATGAATTCGGTGGAATAACCAGTGCATTTGTATTTGGAATCTGTATGTGCATAATCTATCTGAAAACAGATAACATCCTCATGACAATGTCAATCCACTTCTTAAATAATCTTGTAGCGGTTATTCTTGAAGCTGTTAATGCAGATGCATTCCTGTTCCAAATGCCAGTTGCACCTATTACAGGAATAGTTTCCGTAATTGCAGGGCTTTTGATAATAGTCTATATCTTTGAAGAGATTAAGCGATTAAGGGCTTAAATTTTTTTTCACATGTTTTTGCATTAATTCATTGACTTTTTTACTTTTTTTAGCTTTTCATCCTTCTTTTAACTTTTATTCTTTTTTTAACTTTTTTTAAATCTTTAAATTTGGCTATTTTCATAGAAACATTTATATATGATGTAATATAATTTTTACATATAGGAATGTAATATAATTTTTACATTTGGAATTTATTTATTACATTTGGAATGTATTTGTTACATGTTTATGTTTCTATATTTATTAGATATTGTTTAAGTGATCATATGAAAACAATTATAAGATATTTAAGGCAGGAGATTAAGTTGAGTCAACAGGATTTGGCTGAGTCTGTTGGAGTTACTCGTCAAACAATCAATGCCTTAGAAAACGGACGGTATAATCCCTCTTTGCTTTTAGCATATAAAATAACAAGAATCTTGAATGAAGCCACTTATGGTGAAGATAAGGATTCCTATTTAAGCATAGAGGATATTTTTAAATTTAGTGATGACGACTTTAAAAATTAAATATATCAAAGTTTGATGCTTTGATTTAAATTTATTTGTTACATATTGTTTAGGGGTAAAAAAATGATATTAGATATTTATAAGGATTCTTTAGAGTATTCTGCTAAAGACTTAAAGACTTTATTGGTATTGGGAGTAACTTACTTTTTAAGTTTCCTTTTGCTTCCAATTTTCTTGATTTACGGTTATTCCTACAGAGTAACTAAAATCTCTGTAGAAGGTATGATTAATGGTAATGATCCATTGCCAGAATTTGATAACATCATTGACATGTTTGTAGATGGTATAAAGGTTGTTCTGGTCTATCTGATTTATGTGCTAGTTCCATTTATAATATTCTTCCTGTTTGCAGTGATATCTAGTTCAATCGGAGGATATGGTGAATCTGCATTAATGGCTATCGGCACTGTCATTACTGTTGTGTTAATCTTATTTGCTTATGTAATGAGCATGTTTGGAGTAGCACACATGGCAAATAATGGCGATTCATTATCTAAAGCATTTAATTATAAGGAAATAATTGAAATCATAAAATCTGTTGGTGTTACAAGAAGTTTAGGAGCTTACATTGGTTTAGTTATTATTTGCTCAGCAATTTATGCGGTTGTTTTCTTCTTGATTCTATTCGTATTCGGATTCTTCGGAATATTTACCGGAACTTTAGGATTTGCTATGGCAGCTGGCGGAATATTTGTTGCAGGATTCTTTATAGCTTACTTCGTAATGTTGTTTATTGTAGGTCCTTACACCATGTTAATGCAATCAAGAGTAAGCGGATTATTATACAATCTTCATTAATTAATTAAAAGCTTCAAAATAAAAAAATCTTTAAAATTAAAATTTTTAAGTTATATTTTATTATTTTCTTTATTGGTGATTTTATGGCTAGTATTACTGATGTAGTTAAAGAAGGATTAAAGTATCCTTTTAATGACAGCAAAAAGGTTTTGACTTTAGGTATTATATTCCTTGTTTCAAGTCTTGTCTCATTGGCAATGGAATTTTTAGTCTTTGACAATATGAGGATTTTAGCGAACATTGCTCCTGTTGATACAGTTCAAGCAGCACTATCAGCTATGCCTCCAAGTAACATGGCTTTGATTGTCTTGTCATGGATCGTAACCTTTATATTGATGGTATTCGCTTCAGGATACATTTATGATGTTATTAAATATGGCATAGAAGGAAAATCTGAACTTCCAGAGTTTAGTGACATTAAAGGATTATTAGTGAAAGGTCTTCGTGCATTCGTTGTTGGATTGGTTTATTCCATTTTGCCTATAATCCTTTTCTTCCTTGGATTGATGTTAACTGTAAACGAATCTGTAGGCGCTTCTGTAAATGCAATTGGCGGAATCGTATTGCTCATTGCTATCATATTTGCAATATTCGTTTCTTTAGTGAATGTAATGGCATTATGCAATATGGTTGATAAGGACGAATTTGCTGCAGCATTCAGATTTAAGGAAATCTTAGGCTTAATCAAGAACTTAGGATGGGGAAGATTCATAGGGATTTTACTCTTCACTGTTATAGTGATTATGATTATCTCTGTATTTTTTGGCTTTATATTTGGAGCTATTGCTGGAATCATCAGCGTTATAGTAGGTTCTGCGTTTGTAATGGCTTTAGTTAATATGATTCTCAATTCCTTGCTTATCAATCCTTATATCAGCATTGTAATCAGCAGAATTTATGGATCAATTTACAAAGAAGCAACTAAAACTGAATTAGAAACTATCTAAAATGAGAAAATTAGAAACTATGGGTGATTTAACTAAAAATTGTAAAATGGGTGATAAATTGAAAATTGATTCAAGAATTTTAGCAGGATTATCTGCACTCCTTGTTGTTGCAATAGCAATTTCAAGTGTTGGTGCAGTTGATTTGGTAAGCAATGGTATAGGCAGTGCTAACTTTGCAATTGACATTCCATCAGGCAGTGACTTTGCTGAAGAGGCAACAACTAACTTGAATGTTGGTGATGTGGCTATGAACATGGAAGTCTTTGCAAACCATGGGGACAATGCAAATGATGTAAATGCCATCATGTATTTGAAAGACGATTCTAAAGATCAAAGCATCATTTCAGATGTGATAAATGATTTGAAAAAGGATGCATCTATCGTAGAAGAAAATGACAAGTATTTCATTGTAGAAACCAAAGATGCAAATAATTGGGATTTCTTTGATTTTGGCTTTGGAAATGACATTGACACCTTATGGAACTTTGCGACTGGAATCTTTTCAGATGATTCCAATGTGAATGTCACAACTGAAGATGCTGATGTACAGGTTTCTAAAGATGAAGGAATTCATATTGTTGGTGATGACAATAGTACAGTTTCATTAAACACTAATGGATTGGCGGTTTCAGATCCAAATGGCGATGATGTATCCATTTCAACTGATGGCGTAAAGGTAAATGATTCAAACGGTGAAAATTCAGTAGATGCAAATGCTTCATTTGATGGGGATATTATTTCAAATATTGATAATGCAGACTATGCAATCTGCATTGAAAGTCCAGATAACAATCAGGTAATTGTAATTGCTGGTAATGATTTGGAATTATTAAAATCAATTGCAGAAACTGCTTCTTTTACTAATTAAAATCATTATTTTAGTCAGTTTTTATTTTTTCATTTTTTTATTTTTACTTTCTTTTTTTGATTAGATTTATTTTATTTTAGTTTTTTTATTTTTTTAATATTTTAGTAATTTTCTATTTTTTATTTTAATTTTTTTATTTTTATTCTAAGTCAATCAACCCTTCAATTGACTTGTAGAGCTTTTCTAATACAGAATAAATCTTATCTCCAATGACTATTTTAGGTTCCATATTTGCTCCATAGCTATTGAGTTCTTTGGATTTGTAAACGATTTTTATGCTCCAAGTGAATCCTCCCTCTAAAGTGCAGGATTGATATTCCTCTTCTAGATCCCAAAGGCCTATTTTTTCAACATCTTCCCAAAATTGAATCCACTTTTCACTGCTTATTCTTTTTATGTCAATCAGTTCGGGATTTGGATTGTTTATCAAAAGAGAATTGTTCAATAGCTTAATGGATTTTGTTCCATTCAAATCGTGCTTGTAATTGATTTCAAATTCTTCGGGAATGTAGCTGATTGTCATGATTAGATACCTAAACCTTCTTATTATTTATTTAAAATATGTTCGTTTAAACTTATATATTATAAAACTAAAGATTTAAATAAATAAATATTATTTACATATTTACATGTTTTTAAAGGTGAACTTAATATGCTTCGATTAAATGATTTTTTAGATAGATTATCCATAATAAAGGTTTTATCTTTCTTTTTATTGATTATATTAGTTCTTACCTTAATTCCTATGGTCTTAAAGATTCAGTTAGGAAGCTTATTTTTCAAATTCATATTGTATGGAATAATGCTACTGTTTTTTGCTTATGCATTGAATGATGTCGATTTTGGTGAAATCTCATTTAAAGATGCCTTAAGAAAGGAATATGATTCAATATTCAAGGTCTCTGACATTTATCACATCTCATTCATTGTGATTGCAAATATCCTATTTGTTTCCGCGGTGTATTTTATATTGAGATATTTAAGCAATTTGTCAATAATTAGCTTCAATTCACCTCTTTTTGGAGATTTCAGAACATTAGCTATCTCAACACTGGCTCTTTACTTTTTAACTGTAGTTATACTCTCTCCGATTATAGAGGAGCTATTGTTTAGAGGTTTGTTCTTAAGAAGATTCAATAAGGAATTGGATGTTACTTTAGCTATTTTGATTTCTTCAGTGTTGTTTGGTGTTTGCCATAACTTTGGAGGAATTTTAGGCGCTATCCTATTTGGCATTTGCGTTTCAATTCTTTATATAAAGTCTAAAAATATATTGGTGCCAATATTCGCTCACTTTTTGAATAATCTCTTATCATTCCTTTTAGCATTAAGCGGAGTTGAATACTTGATTCAGTCCAATTCAATGATAATTATCTTGATAATCATTTTAGCTATTGTTTCTAATTTCGTCTTATTTAAGGCAATTTTCAGTGAATGGCCTAATGAAATGGAATAAAATGATTATTTCTGCAGTTTTTCATTGATTTTCTCATTGATTTTTTGCACTGATTTATATAATCATAAACTTTATATGACTATAAAATATAATTTAAGTTATGTTTAGATTTACAGGTAAAGAGATAAGAGATTTAATCATATCCTTTATAGTGATTGCTTTAGGATTTACCATTCTCTACTCCAATGGGGATTACAGTCATATTACTTTGATTTTCCCTATAGTTATGATTGGAGTGGGAGCAGGTTTCATTTTCCACGAATTAGGACATAAATTCGTTGCAATGCATTATGGATATTATGCGGAATATGAATTATGGCCTACAGGTTTGCTCATTGCATTGGCAAGTTCATTTTTCGGATTCATATTTGCAGCTCCTGGAGCAGTTGTTATTTATAGTAATGGTATGGAAGAGAAGACAAATGGTATCATTTCCATTGCAGGACCAATTGTAAATATCATTTTAGGTTTAATATTTTTCCTTATTTTAGGATCTCTTGGAAATTTTGTATACACTGAAACCGGAGCTATTGTCTACTTGATTTGTGTGCTTGGTACTAGAATCAATTTCTTCTTGGCGGCTTTCAACCTATTGCCGATACCTCCTTTAGATGGTTCTAAAGTAATGGCTTGGAGTGTTCCTGTTTGGTTGATAACATTTGCAATCGCTGCACTTTTAGTTTTATTCTTTGGAGGAATTTTATAATTTCTCTAAATAAAACTTTAAGCATGGAAATTTAAGTGTGAAAATAGCATGAAAATATTATAAAAAATTATAAAACTAAAAGTTTTAATATAAGAAATGATAGAAATAGTTAATACTTATAAAATTTATATTAATATTATAGTGTTTAATGCTTAATTAATTAATCAAATTTAAAATTCAATTAAAAAATTCAAATTTTATTCAATTATTTTAACGTGATATTTATGGCAAAAAAAGATAATAAAATCAGCATGCCTATGAGCGGGGCAGGTTTAGTAAGATATTTTGATGACGAAAGTGTAGGTCCAAAAATCGCTCCAGAAATAGTCATCGCACTTAGTGTAATTTTAGGAATCTTCTGTTTCATCTTAAGATTCTCTGTATAAGCAAACTTTTAAAAAAAGTTTGATCAAAATCATTTTCACTAGTTGTGGGATTCACTCTAACTAGTTTCTTTTTTTAATTTATTTACTTTATTTTAATTTTTAAATTATTTTTAAATTATTTTTATTCCATTTTTATAATTATTCTTTATCCCATTTTTTTAATTTTTTTTTAAATTTTCTAAAATTTTTTCAATTTCATATTAGTTTTTAAATGCTCTCTTAATATTTTTAAATATGATAAGGAATATAATAATATTAGAGAAAAAATAAGAAAAAAATTTAATTATTAATCAAATTTTTGTAAAATTTTTGTAGATTATTATTTTTATTTATCAGTGATTATAATGGATGCTGGAATGGATTATTTTGAAAGATTGGAAAGTGAAACTCTCAAGCTCTATGAGATAGCTAATGAGGCAAGATCAAAAGGGTTTGATGTTCAGTTAGAGACTGAAATTCCATTGGCAAAGGACTTAGCAGAGAGAGTGGAAGGGCTTGTAGGTCCTAAAGGCATTGCAAAGCGTATCAAAGAATTAGAAAAGGATATGTCTAGGGAAGAGGTGGCATTTGAAATTGCTGCTGAAATCGCATCTCAGGAATCAAAAGAAACCGGTGCTAAGTTAGAGGCTGAAAAACAGGCTTTTGCAGACCAAGGACTCAGAACAGCTTTAGCTATTTTAACAGAAGGGGTTGTAGCAGCTCCTTTGGAAGGTATTTCTGGAGTAAAGATCAAAAGCAATTCTGATGGAAGCAAGTATGTTGCGGTATACTTCGCAGGTCCTATCCGTAGTGCAGGAGGTACTGCAGCTGCATTATCCGTTCTTTTAGGCGATAAGATACGTGTAGCTACCGGTCTTGACATTTATAAGCCTACTGATGATGAGATTGAAAGATATGTGGAAGAAGTTGAGCTTTACGAATCAGAAGTTACTAACTTGCAATACTCTCCAACCCCTGAAGAGGTTAGATTAGCTGCAAGAAGCATTCCAGTTGAAGTCAGCGGTGAGCCAACAGACCAAGTTGAAGTGTCTCACAGAGACTTGCCTCGTGTAGAAACCAATAACATTAGAGGTGGTGCTCTTCTTGCGATGGTTGAAGGTGTTATTCAGAAATCCAAAAAGATCTTAAAATATGCTCACACCCTTAAATTGGACAGTTGGGCATTTTTAGCCGAATATGCTAAAGGTGTAGGTTCATCTAAGGAAGAAGAAAGTTCCCCATCCGAGGGTGAAGAAGTTGTCGAGGAAATTGATGACAATATCATTGATAAGGATGAACTCTTTGAACATTCCAAGTATGCTCATGATATCATTGGTGGAAGGCCTGTTTTAGGTTATCCTTCTGAAAAAGGCGGATTCAGACTCAGATATGGCCGTTCAAGAAACACTGGTCTTGCAACTATGGGTGTTCACCCTGCAACAATGGAGCTATTGGAATTCCTGGCAGTTGGAACACAGCTCAAAATTGAAAGGCCTGGAAAAGGTAACTGTGTAGTTCCTGTAGATTCCATTGAAGGTCCAACTGTAAAACTGAAGTCTGGTGAAGTCCGCAGATTGGATTCAATTGAGGATGCAAGAAAGGTTAAGGGAAAAGTTGTTGAGATTCTTTTCCTTGGAGACATGCTTGTTGCATTTGGTGAATTCCTAAGGAATAACCAGCCAATGTTAGGCGCTTGTTGGTGTGAGGAATGGTGGATTGAAACAATAAGGAATTCAGAAAAATACCAATCATTCACCGATGAGGAAAAAGAGGCATTCGATTTAAATTCATTGCAAACCAAGAAATTCACAGTTGAAGAGGCCTTTAAGATCACTGAAGAGTTTAATGTGCCTTTGCATCCAGAATACACTTATTATTACAATGATATCTCCATTAAGGATTTAGTTGACTTAAGCCAATGGTTAGATACAAGAAGGGACTATTTGGAAAATGGATATCTAAATGGAGAGGATCTAGAACTTGACTTATCCTATCAAAAGAGAATCTTGGAAGTTATGGGATTATGCCATAAGCTTAAGGATGGGAAAGTAATAATTGACAAAAATCATGGCTTTAGCTTACTAAAGACTATAAATGGAGATTATTCAAAGTATCTCGATGATGAGTATTACAAGATGAAAGTCGTAGACATCATCAATGAGAATATAGATTTCGAGATAAAGGATAAGGCTCCATGCTATATCGGTACAAGGGTTGGCCGTCCTGAAAAATCAAAAGAAAGATTGATGAGACCGGCTCCTCATGTGCTTTTCCCTATTGGAAACAATGGTGGAAACAGACGTTTGGTTGCAGAAGCTGCCAAGAAGAAAAAGATCAAAGTTGAATTCGCAAGAAGAGAATGTACCAATCCGGATTGCAGATTAAGTTCATTCCAAGCTATTTGCCCACACTGTGGTTCTCCTACTGTTATCGGTAAGTCCGGTCAAAAGGATATCAATTTAGCCCATATGCTTTCAAAGGCTTCCAATAATGTAGGGGTTCGTAAAGTTGATGAAGTCAAGGGGGTTATAGGTTTAATCTCTGAAGATAAGCTTCCAGAACCTTTGGAAAAAGGTATATTGAGGGCTAAAAACGGGGTGTTCACATTTAAGGAAGGAACTATCCGTCATGACTCCACTGACTTGCCGTTAACTCACTTCATTCCAAAGGAAATTGGAGTAACCGTTCCAAAATTATTGGAAATGGGATATACTAAGGACTGCTATGGCGAAGACATTGTCAGCGAAGACCAAATCATTGAACTTAAGGTTCAGGATATTGTAGTTTCCGATAATTGCGGTGAGTATTTGGTAGGTGTAGCTAATTTCGTTGATGATTTGCTTGAGAGATATTATGGAATGGAAAGATTCTATAATGTAAAGGACAAATATGACTTGATTGGACATCTTATTGCAGGTCTTGCTCCCCACACATCTGCAGGAGTATTGGGCCGTATCGTTGGATTCACCAAGGCATTAGGATGTTACGCACACCCTTATTTCCATTCTGCAAAAAGGAGAAACTGTGACAGTGACGAAGATTCTGTCCTATTGTTGCTTGATGCATTGATCAATTTCTCAAAATCCTACTTGCCAAGCACTCGTGGAGGAAGTATGGATGCTCCTTTGGTTTTATCCACCCGTATAGACCCTGAGGAGATAGATGATGAATCCCATAACCTGGATATCTTTGAAAGATTCCCACTTGAATTCTTTGAAAGGTCTCAAGAACCTTTAAAACCTGCAGACATGTTGGATTTGGTGGATAATGTTGCTAAGCATTTAGGTACTGACAGGCAGTATCATGACTTGATGTTCTCCCACCACACTTCAAGCATTCATGCAGGTCCAAAAGTTTGCTTATACAAACGTTTAGGATCCATGAAGGAGAAGGTGGAAGCTCAAATCAATTTGGCTGAACTTATCAGGGCAGTTGACCAAAGGGGAGTTGTAGAGGGAGTATTGTCTTCTCACTTCTTGCCGGACATTATGGGAAATTCAAGAGCTTTCTCCAAGCAGAAGGTAAGATGCCCTAAATGCGGTGCTAAATATAGGAGAATGCCGCTTACAGGTAAATGCAAATGTGGTGGAGACCTGATTTTAAGCGTATCCAAGGGATCTGTAGTCAAGTATCTTGAAATTTCACAGAACCTTGTAAACAGATATCCTGTATCTCACTACCTTGAGCAAAGATTGGAAATTCAAGAATTTGGTATCAATTCATTATTTGAAAGTGATAAATCCAAGCAAAGTTCATTGGATGTGTTCTTTGGAAAATAATTGCTTAATTGATTCACAATTGGGTAATGGATTATATTGGATTGTTATTTCATTGATTAAGGATAGTATTAGGGTTAATCCCTTAATTTTTTAATTTTTTAAGTATTTTCTTTTTATTTGTTTTAAGTATTCTCCATCATCACAATTGTTGCAATATATTTTGTTCGTATCAAAACGAATGATTTATATACATCTTATCACATATATTATTTCGTGAAGTAACTAACTTTTTGTATAGTTACAAACTTTCGTATAATTTCAAACGGATATTATACATGTAAGTACATAATTATTAGTAATCACTTTGAAAGTTTTATCTAAATTTTCATGATTACATAATTATTAAATTAATTATTTATTATTTGATTTTATTTTAAATGAAGGTGTTAAAGTGGAAAAAGTCGATAATGTAGAAAACGATATTAGAAGAGCTAAAATCACCGTTAAGAAAAACAACGGTGTTTGTGAAGCTTTCAGTTATGAGAAATTGTTAAAGTCTTTAGTTATGGTTGATGCTCCATACTTTGAATCTGAAAGAATTGTTTCAACTGTTGTTGAAAACCTATACGATGGAATCAGCACTAAAGAGATCAAAAAGATTGTTTACGAATGTTTGGAAGAAGTTGATTCTGAAGCTGCTAACAAATACTTAGCAAAAACTACTTTAAAAGTACGTTCTTCAAGAGATAAGATTGAAGCATTCGACATGGCAAAGATTGCAAGTACCTTAGTTGAAGAAACTGGTGCTTCCCAAGAAACCGCTTTTGAAATTGCTACTGAAGTTTGGAAAGAACTCAAAAAGCTCAATGTCGAATACCTTACCGCTCCTATGATTAGGGAAATCGTAAACACAAAACTTGTAGAATACGGATTAGAAGATTTAAGAAGCAGATACACTCGTTTAGGTATTCCTGTTTACAACATCACTTCCTTAATTGAAAACGGTTCAAGAGACAATGCAAACATGATGCATAACCCTGAATCCATTCACAAGTATGTTGCTGATGAAGCATTAAAGCAATATGCTCTCTTACACATGTTGCCAGCTCATTTAGCTGATGCACACATGTCTGGTGACATTCACATTCACGACTTGGAATTCTTTGCTGGAAGACCATTAAACTGTCTTCAACACGATATAAGAGCATTCATCAAACATGGTCTTAAAGTAGACGGTACTGGAGATCACACTTCAGTTGCTGCACCTCCTTCCCACATGGAAACCTTGATGAACCATACTGGGGAAATCATGTTAGCAGCACAGCAAAACATGTCTGGTGGACAAGCTATGTCCCTTTGGAACGTATTTGTTGCACCATTTGCAACCGGCAGAAGCTATGATGAAGTAAAACAAGCTATTCAAATGTTAGTTTACAACTTGAACATGGCTTATGCAGCAAGAGGTTCCCAAGTTCCATTTACAAGTATGCAATTAGAATTCGGAGTTCCAAAATTCTTGCAAGATGTTACTGCATATGGTCCAAAAGGTCAAGTTGTAGGAACTTACGCTGACTTTGAAGATGAAACCAGAATGATCCAAAGAGCATTCACTGAAATCTTGCTTGAAGGAGATTCCGAAGGTAAACCTCACTTATTCCCAAATACAATTTACACTTTACGTGAAGAGACCTTAAAAGGTGACTATGATGATGATTTACGTTTAGTTCACGAACTTTCTGCAAAATACGGTTCATCATACTTCGTAAACATGTTACCTAAATACAGAGGTCAAATGGCTAACTATATGGGTTGCAGAACCTGTCTCCAAGACACCTGGACCGGTGACTGGGAACAAGACTGTTTAAGAACCGGTAACTTAGCTTACGTAACTTTAAACTTACCAAGAATTGGATACCAATCAAGAGATGAAAACGATGTATTCGAATACTTAGACAACTACATGGATTTAGCTGTTGAAACCTTGATGATTAGAAGAAACCAAGGTCTTAACTGTTTAAACAACTTTGATATCTTACCATTCTTAGATCAAAAAGTTGATGGTGAAACCTATTACAGAATTCAAAACGCTACTTTATCCTTTGGTTTCTGTGGTCTTAATGAAATGTTGCTTGCATTATTCGGTGAAGGTATCGAAAACCCAGATGCAAACAAATTCGGTATCAAATGTTTAGAATACATCAATGCAAGAGCTAAATCCTTACAAGAAGAAACTGGACTCAGATGGTCTGTATTGCAAACTCCTGCAGAATCCACTGCATACAGATTTGCAACCTTAGACAAAGAGCAATTCGGAGATAAAGCAATCTTACAAGGTGACAATGGAGCTAACTACTACACTAACTCCTCACATGTACCTGTAAACAGTGACATTTCCTTTGCTGACAAAGTCAAAATCGAAGGTAAATACCACAGCTTAACTCCTGGTGGACACATCTTCCATGCATTCATGGGTGAATCATACTCTGATCCTGATGCATTAATGAGCTTAACCAATAAGATTGCAAGAAAATCTGACATTGGTTTCTGGGCTTACAGTTCAGCATTCAGTTTCTGCTTAAACTGTAAAACCTTAATGAAAGGATTAAGCAACAAATGTCCTTCCTGTGGTGAAACTGCTGATGTAGAATGGTATGACAGAATTACTGGTTACGTACAACAAGTAGGTCACGCTAAATCTGCAAACGGTGGTTGGAACGCAGGTAAACGTCAAGAATTAATCGACAGACGTAGATTTGAACAATAAGTTCAATCTACTTTATTTGTTGATTTATTGTTGATTGATCTCGAAGTTAAATTTAATTTATTAATTAATTTCATAGGCATTGTTTTTTGCCTATTTTTCTTAAATTTATTTTTATATAGAGCTTGACTCTATTTTCCACTTAATAGGGTTCTTTTTTTAGAATCCTATTTACATCCTTTAACGGCTATTTTTATAAAATTTCTATAAATTTTTAAAAAATTTTCCAAATCTATTTTTATTATAATTTTTATCTGAATTTTTTGTTTAATTTCAAATTTTCGTAATTAATTTTTTATAAGATGATAATAAAAATATATAATATAATAAATTATTAAGATATTTATATTGGATATTTGTTATCAAAATATTATCAAAATAGTATCAAATTCATATTAATTTATTACTTCATTATTGCTTTCATATATAGTTTGGAATATTAAACGCATTTAATTGAAAGCAGCTTTTATAATTATTATGGTGAAACAATGAAACATTGGATTGAAAGAATCGCTGATGAATTAAATGAAATGGATGTAGAAAAACATGTCATAGCAAGTGGTACATCTATATCAGGTTCTATACATATTGGAAATTCTTGTGACGTGTTCATTGCAAATGCTATTGGAAAAGCATTGCGTGAATTGGGAAATGATGCTGAAACCATCTGGATTGCAGATGACCACGACCCACTTAGAAAAGTTCCTTTCCCACTTCCTGAATCTTATGATCAATACCTTGGTATGCCCTACTCTATGATTCCATGTCCTGAAGGATGCTGTAAAAACTTTGTAGAACACTTTGAAAAACCTTTATTCAAAGTTCTTGATGCTTATGGTATTGAAATTACCCCTAAATCTGGTTTTGAGATGTATAAGGATGGATCTTATCTTGAATCAATCAGAATATCCCTTGAAAAGCACAATGAAATCAAAGCCATTTTTGACCAATACAGAAGAGAGCCACTCGCAGACCACTGGTTGCCTTACAACCCAATCTGTGAAAAATGTGGAAGAGTAAACACCACTGAAGCATATGACTTCGATGGAGACATTATAAAATACAGATGTGAATGCGGTCACGATGGTGAAATGGACATTAAATCAGGTAACGGTAAACTTACTTGGAGAGTTGAATGGGCAGCAAGATGGAAAATCTTCGGAACCACTTGTGAACCATTCGGAAAAGACCATGCAGCAGCTGGTGGATCTTACGATGTAAGTAGCGTAATCTCTGAAGAGATCTTTGATTACCCAGCACCATATCCAGTTCCATACGAATGGATTACATTAGATGGTGAAGCAATGAGTAAATCTCATGGTGTATTCTTCACTCCAGAACAATGGTTGGAAATCGGACCTGCAGAAAGTCTTAACTATTACTTATTCAGAAGCAAACCAATGAAATCCAAAGACTTCTCTCCAAAAATGCCATGGTTAGACTTTATGGACACCTTTGATAAGGTTGAAAGGGTATTCTACGATGAAGAGGAAGCTCCATCTGAAAAAGAAGGAAGAAAATTCAAAAGCATCTATAAAAATGCTCAAATCAAGGCTGATGCTCCATTGCCATTCAGACCTCCTTTCAGATTCTTGGTAAATGCTTATCAAATTGTTGGAGAAAAAGACCTTGAAAAGATCTTTGGCATTTTGAAAAAGAATTCACAATTGACTAAAAGCTTTAAGGATAAGGACTTCTGTGACTTAACTGAACTTGAATTGGCTCAATATGATGAAAGAGTGGATAATGTAGTGGCTTGGTTAGACAAATATGCTCCTAAATTCGTCAAGTTCCAAGTCCAATACGATTCCATTCCAAAATTGCCTCTTCCAGATGATCAAATTGCATTCTTGAAAGACCTTGCTGATTTAATGGAAGAAAAAGAGTTCTCATCTGCTGAAGAATTGCATGATGCTATGTATGAAGTTTTAGAACGCCATGGATTAAAACCACAAAAAGCGTTCCAAGCTATTTACAAAATGATTCTCGGTCAAAAACAAGGGCCAAGAGCAGCTTCATTCTTACTCTCTTTAGATAAGGACTTTGTAGTTAAAAGGTTAAGACAAGAAGCTTAGCCCAGCTTTTCCGCCCCTACGGGGCGCAAAACCTGAACCAAAATTTTTATTAATAGTTGGGAGTAATTTCCTACTCTAACTATTCACTATTTTTTTATTTTTTCTCATTTTTTCATTATTTCTAAAATAATCCGAGGCTTATTCGTTTGATTATATTCAAACTTTATTTTTAAAAATAGAATTTTATCTAAAAAAAATAATTATTCTAAAAAAATAGTGTTGTAAATAAAATTTATAAAAAAAGAAAAAAAGTGATTAATTAATAAAAATTAATTAATCTAATACAATTATCTGCCTCTGATTTTGCTAAAGAATCCTTTGTTGTCTTGCTCTTTAAGCTGTTCAGATAATTGTTGGTTTTTGTTTTTAAGAGAGTTAATGGTTTTGTCTTTAGCATTCATTGCAGTGCTTAACTTATTGTAATCTCTCTGTTTGTTATCTAATTTTTCGTTGAGGTCTTTAATTTCCGCTTCTAACTTAGCGATTGTTCCTCCAATTCCTGCATTTTCTGCTTCAAATTCTGCTTCTCTAGCTTTCATTTTAGCGTTGATTTCAGCAGTTTCAGCTTTGAGTTTAGGAATTAGATTTTCTTTCAAGTCAGCTATTTCAGAGTTTTTGTCTTTTAACTGGTTTTGTTTTCTTACGATTTCCTTTTCCTTATTGTCAATAACTCTGTCTTTCGCTTCCAATTCTTTGTTCAATTTATTGACCTTATTGTTTAGTTTGTCAACTATTGATTTTTCCTCATCAGACAAGTCTTCTGTAGCGGCAATTTCCGCTTCTTTTTCATTAGCTTTTGCTTCAAGTTCAACCACTAGCTTTTCAATTTCTTCCAATCTGACTTTAGCTAATTGAAGGCCAGCACCTTTTTTAGCAACGCTTTCACTTAAATCCGCATTGATTTCCAATTGATCAAAATATTTTTTTGTGCTTGTTTCCAATGCTTCAGTAAGTTCCTTTTTAACTATCTTTAGTTCCTTGTTCTGCTTTTTCAATTCAGGAATGACCTCATTTGTTAAATGATTCAATTCGCTTGCCTGATTTTTAAGTTTGTCATCTTTCTTAGCTAATCTTTCTTTTAAAGTTTCAATTTCTTCTTCGGAAATAAAAACCACCATCCGCTATCAACTATCCAATATATTATCATAATACATCAGACAATCGATTATTTTTCATAATTTGATCACATTTCAATTTAACCATTGTGTTTTTTAAAACAGCTAAACTGATTTTTATCTAGATTAAATTTAAGAAAATTCAATAAATTTATCTATATAATTATTATATTGTAATTTTCCATTAATAAATTTTTTTTATTAAACAGTTTCTTAAAATATTTTTAAATAGTTAAATACATTTCAAAATCAGAAAAATTTTTAATCAAAATATTAGTTTTCAAATGCTATCGCAAGTTAAAATTATTATAAAAATAAAATATTCATTACTTGAATGTTGATGATTTTTTTGTTTCGATTCTATCGAAAAATTTTACATAACATATGTTAATAAAAATCATTAAATATTGGGAAGTCTAAAATAATATTGTACTAATTTTAGAAAAAAATTTTTCAATTCAATAATATTTTATGATTGAATTTTTTCTAAATTTAAATCAGTAAATATTATTTAATTCATTAATAAGATGATAATTGGCATTATTTTTTAAAAAATAATTCTATTTAATCTTATTTTATCTAAAAAATTCATTGATTAAGTTTTTAATGCTTTTTTCAGTGATTTTTTTACTAACAGTTACGGTTTAAACAGTTAAAACAAGAGTAAAGGGTTGTATTTATTTGAGTGTAAAAAAAGATTTATTAGCAGTGGGACATACTGCATTGGATTATATCATCACAGTTGATGAGTTTCCCGAGGCCAATCATTCTGCACCTATGAAAACAATGAAAAACTTGAATGGCGGTGCTGCAGCTAATGGCGCTATGATTGGTGCAACTTTGGGAATGAAAACCGGTTTGATCTCTGCTGTAGGATGTGAATTCATTGATTCCCCTTATCACAAGAATATGCAAAAATTAGGTGTTGACACTGAAGCATTAATCATCTCAGAAGAGGAAAGCACTCCGACAGCATTTGTCATGACAAACAATAATCAGGACCAGATCAGTTACTTCTACATGGGTGCGGGCAAAGAGTTCCATGACAGTGATGTTCCAAGGGAAAAGATAAGGCAGTTCAAGGCAGTTCATTTGGCAACAGGTGACCCTCACTTCAATTGCAAGGCAGGAATTGTTGCTAAGGAAGAGGAAAGACTGGTTTCCTTTGATCCAGGTCAAGACCTTGGATTGTACAGTCCTAAAAAATTAAAGGAAGTTATCTCCAATGTAAATATTCTATTTGGAAACCATCATGAAATCAAAAGAATTCAAGAGTCCTTAAATGTAGACATTAATGGATTGATGGATTTTGGTCCAGAGATTGTCTTGAAGACTTGCGGTTCAGAAGGAAGCATTATCTACAGTGAGGATGAGGGCAAAATAGAAGTCAAATCTATTTACAGGCCAGCTGTAGATCCTACTGGTGCAGGAGACTCATATAAGGCAGGATTTGTTTCCAGGCTTATTTATGGTGCTTCATTAGAGGAAGCTGCGAAATTCGCTTCATCTGTTTCATCATTTGTTGTTGAAAAGCAAGGGTGCCAAACAAATATGCCTACTTTTGATGAAGCATACAATAGAATGGTTGAATTTTATAAATAATCTATCATTCTTTTTACTTTTTTTATCTTTCTTTTTTTATTATATTAAATTCTATTTTTTATTTTTTCAATTTTTTCATATATCTTCGATCTTTAATTTCATTTATTTTCTTTCGCATATCTTTTTTTAATTTTTTAATTTTCATAACCTATTTTTAAAACACTTAAAATTTAATAAAATACATTTGATATATATCAAAGGTATTTGATAAAAAAGGCTTATAAATGATTTATTTTGCAAATAAAGGACAGATTAAATAGATATGTTTATATTAGATGAAATACATTAAATAAAATTATAAAATCAAGCAAAATAGAATTAAATTTAACTTTACTTTAATAAAATATATTTGAATTTAAATTAAACGATTCCTCAACATAATTTAAAGAAATAAAGGATTCTAAAGAAATTGATTTTATAATAATCTAGCATAATCAAAATATGGGGAGATCTATTAATGACACAAATAAGTGATGCAAAAAAAGGAATATTAACAGAAGAAATGAAACATGTCGCTAAAATTGAAGGAGTTAGCGAAGATTTTATCTTAAGGTCTGTTGCAAACGGTACCATTGTAATCCCATCTAATGTAAACAGGGATATTGAAGCATCCGGTATCGGTGCAGGACTTAGAACAAAAGTAAATGCAACTGTAGGAACCTCTACAGATATCGTAAACTTTGATGAAGAAGTATTGAAAGCACAAATTGCAATTGATCATGGTGCTGACTGTTTGATGGAATTGAGTATTGGTGGAGACTTGGATGTAATAAGAAACAGAGTTTTAGACATGTCCCCACTTCCTGTAGGTTCAGTACCTGTATACCAAGCAGCAATTGAAAGCATTAGAGAGCATGGTTCTGTAATTTACATGGATGAAGATGACTTATTCAATACCATTGAAAAGCAAGCAAAAGACGGTATTGACTTCATGGCTGTTCACAGCAGTATCAATATTGAAACATTGACAAGACTTAAAAGACAAGGCCGTGTAACTGGACTCGTATCCCGTGGAGGATCATTCATGTCCGGTTGGATTGTAGAAAATGAAAAGGAAAATCCATTATACTCTAACTTTGATTATGTATTGGAAATTGCAAAGGAACATGATGTGGTTCTTTCCCTTGCAAATGGTATGAGAGCAGGTTCCATTGCTGATTCAACCGATAGGGCTCAAATTCAAGAATTGATTATTTTAGGAGAATTGATTGACAGATCCCGTGATGCTGGTGTGCAATGTATGATTGAAGGGCCAGGCCACATACCAATCAATGAAATTCCAACCAATGTAATGATTCAAAAGAAAATGTGTTCCAATGCTCCTTTCTATATGTTAGGACCTATTGTATGTGATGTGGCGCCTGGTTACGACCATATCGTATCCGCTATTGGTGCAGCATCTTCTGCAAAAGCTGGAGCAGACTTCATCTGTTATGTAACTCCTGCAGAACACTTGGCTTTACCATCCCCTGAAGATGTAAAAGAAGGTGTAATTGCAACTAGAATCGGTGCATATGCAGGTGACTTGGCTAGCGGTCAAATCGATGGTTCTCAAGACTTGGCTATGGCTGAAGCAAGAAAAAGATTAGATTGGGAAGCTCAATACGAATGTGCAATGTTCCCAGAAGCTGCACGTGCAAAAAGAGATGAAAGACCTCCTGAAGAGGAGGACACCTGTACAATGTGCGGTAACTATTGTGCTGTAAAAATAGTAAATCAATGGTTAGATCAATCTGATTCTGATTTAATAAAATAAGTGGGTATTAAGTTTCATTTAATGAAACTTATTTTCTTTTTTTATTTAGCTTTTTATTCTATTTTCTATATTTTTTCTATTATTTTTATTTAATAGTTATCTAGTTTTCCAAGGTTTCATAGGAATAAATCCTTGTTCTCCTATTTTTATTTGCCCATCAAAAAGTAAATATTCAATCAAATTATAAATGTCATCTTTTGTATCATTTATTTGAACCAAACTTATTACGTGGCGGGTTTCATTTTTTAGGATTTCATTTCCGTTGAAATAGCTTGCGTTTAAGAAAGTATAGTATTCATCAGAGTTTCTAACAATCTTGAATGCATCAAATTGTGATTTCACTTCCCTATCTATTGTAAAATTAATGTTTTCCTGTCTTAAGGTGCTCCATGCTAACCTTTGGGCACTTCCTTTAACTCCAATGAATTTCAAGCCTTCCAAATCTTCTATCTTTTCAATTGTTTTTCCATGGTTTGGGGAAATCAGTACTAGATGGTCATAAGCGATAGCTGTAAAGTTCAAGTCATTTTCAAAAGCGAGTAAAGGGTCGTCTAATGCTAAAATGTCTACTAAATCCTTTTTTGCAAGTTCATATGCACTTTCATCATCACTGCTGTAAATCAATGTCTTAAATGGCAAGTCATAGCTGATTGCCTGTAGAAGGCCTGTAATGATGTGCCCTCCAGCGATTATGATCTCTTCTCTATCTTCCAATCGGTTTTTGTATTTGTAGTAAAGGTCCAAGAGTTCATATCCCTTTTCGCTCAATTCTGAACCGGAACCTACGGTAATGACCAGTTTCTCACCAAGCTTGTCTTCTGCGTTTTTGATTCTTCTGTTAAGCACGGAGTGAGACACTTTCAATTCCTTTGCAGTCTTTCTTTGGGAATATGTTTTTGACAATGATTCCAAGGTTTCAAAGAACTTGTAATTTAAGGATATCCCATCTATTTCAATTCCAATCTCAGGTCTAATGATGTTCTTTTCATTATTGTTAAAGCCATCCTGATTTTGATTTTCGCGATTTGGCATTCAATCCCTCTAAACCCCATTTTTGTTTTGAAAATATATATTTTCTTTTATTGAAAATATTAAAAAAACTTTTTGATTTTGGGGCACTGATTAATTTTAAATATCTTAATGAATATAATATTATTATCTAATTTCAAAATATTTATCAAGTAAATTTTTGTTTTTTTAATTAGTTTTCATATGCTTTTTGAGTTAAATAATTATTGAAATTATGTATTAAGTTTAGGTAGAGATTTAAATGGAGTTTATGTTATCAGCAATCGAGGCAATTTTAGACAATATTCGTGATGCAGAAGAGTATTTAGTTGAAGAGGATATAGAAAATTTTATTGAAATTATTACAACTGCAGACAACATCTTTGTAACTGGTGCAGGTAGATCCGGGCTTGCAGCTAAAGCATTTGCAATGAGATTGATGCACTTAGGCTTAAGTTCCTATGTTGTAGGTGAAACCATTTCCCCGGCTATCAATGCAGGAGATTGCATTTTAGCTATTTCCGGTTCTGGTGAGACCAACACTATCGTAACCGCTGCTAAGATTTCTAAAAAAAGAGGTGCAAAAGTATTGGCATTGACCTCTTATCCAGAAAGCAGTTTAGGCCAATTGGCAGATGGAATCATTCATGTAAAAGGTAGAACAAAAGTTGAAGTGGATGATGAAAACTACCTTAAAAGACAAATCAAAGGAAATTACACTTCCTTGACTCCTCTTGGGACTGCTTTTGAATTGACTTCATTGGTTTTCCTTGACGGTTTGGTTTCTGAATTGATGGAAGCTATGGGAAAAACTGAAGAGGACTTGAAAAATAGGCATACTGTTTTAGAATAAGCCTACTAATTTTTCTTTTTTCTTTTTTTTAATTTTTCATTTCCAATAGATTGGATTCCATTTTTTTATTTTTCAATTTTTTTTCTAATTTTCTATGATTTTTATAAAGGGTGTTAATATGGTAAGTGTAGAAGACTATGAGGAACAATTGGCTAAAGCAGGGGAATTTCATGGAGAAATCTGCGGAGGAATAGCCATTGGAACTAAGCTTGCAATGTATGGTATGGAATTGATGGGCTTTGAATTAAACAAGCGTCATAAGAACCTGATTGTATTTTTAGAAATTGATAGATGTATGGCGGATGCAGTTCAATCCGTCACCAAATGCACTATGGGGAAAAGGTCCCTAAAGCAAATGTATTACGGCAAGTTTGCTGTAACTTTCTATAATATGGATACTGGTGAAGCAATTAGGGTTTCCGATGCAGATGCCAACAAGCAAGAAAAAATAAAAGAAACCAAAGATGAAATGATTGAAAGGTTTAAAAGAACTCCTGCTGAGGAATTATTCAAAGTTGAAAAAGTTCATGTTGAATTGAATCCTTCCCAAATGCCAGGTAAGCCACATACCAGTGTATTCTGTTCAGTTTGCGGTGAGAAGATCACTGATGGCCGTCACTTGAATCGTGGTGGAAAGCCAGTATGCATACCATGTGCAGAGGGAGCATATTATGAAGTCATTGATGATTAAGTAAATTTAAAAATTTCTAATAATCTTCTTCTAATCTTTCTTAATATTTTCTTTCTCTTTTCACTGTATTCTTTCTTAATTTTTTCTTTATATTTTTCTAAATATCATTGTTAATGATTCATTGCTATTTATTAGGTTATATCATCATAATTTTTCATAATTTATCATGATTTATCATGATTTGTCATGATTTTGGGGATAAGGTCTCATTCAACAAAAATTATTTTTTTAAAATTTTTTCTATCGTTTTATAAATAGCTTTCATGTTGAGGTATTTTCCTTTATTTTAGCCAAATAAATAATTTAATCGGGTTAACTGTTTGTATTTATTCAAATGATTCTAAGGTTTTTTTAATGCGTTATTCCCATTGATATGTTTTTTATGTTCGTAAGGTATTTGCTTATTTATGTTATTTTAATGATATGAAATTTAATTATATTCATAAAATAACTGTTTTTATGATTTTTTAACATTTTTAAGTGTTTTTATTAAGGTATTTTAATTTATCATGATTTATCAATATGAATATATTTTTATATAGTATTAATTTATTAATTTTTCATTTAAGGAAACTATTTTTTTATTATTTATTTTACCATGCTTCTTAAATAAATATGAACAAATTGAATATTTTTTAATTTTTTGATATTTTTATATCGATATGAAACAAATTTCTTTTTGTAAAAATGAACATTCTCACTATATAAATGTTTTGTTTTCATTTTAATAGCAAAGTCTTTTTATATGAATGATAAATAATTATAATTAATGCTCTCTTTATGTAAGGTTTGACATAAACCTCGAGAGTATTGATTATTATATGGGATAATTTAAAAAAGAGGTTGAGATATATGAGTTTTAAAAGTCCTGCAGATACTGCAAAAGCAATTGCATCTGCAGCTACCGCAAAAGGTGAAATGCCTATATTAAAACTTGCTGTTTTAGGTTTCTTAGCAGGTGCTTACATTGCATTTGGTGGATTACTTGCAGAAGTAGCAAACACTGGTGCAGTAGCTGGTGGCGTACCAATAGGTATTTCTAAATTGATCTTCGGGGGAGTGTTCCCTGTAGGTTTAATTATGGTTGTTATCTGTGGATCTGAGTTATTCACTGGTGACGTAATGTTTATGACTATGGGTCTTTTAGATGGTAAAACTGATATTATGGGATTACTCAAAAACTGGGTTGGAAGTTGGGTTTTCAACTTAGTCGGTGGTCTCTTTGTTGCTTACGTACTTGCTTACGCAACTGGTATTATGGTACCTGAAGCATTCGCTGGCGGTGCAATTACCATTGCTAACACCAAAGCTTTAGGTGGAGCTACCTTCATGGCAGCTGGAAAATCAACTGCTTCTTTAACTTGGGTACAATGTTTCCTTAGAGGTATTGGTTGTAACTGGTTAGTATGTTTAGCAGTATACTTAGCTAACGCAGCTGATGATGTAGTAGGTAAATTCTTCGGTATTTGGTTCCCAATCATGGCGTTTGTATGTATTGGATTTGAGCACAGTGTCGCAAACATGTTCTTCATCCCATTAGGTATCTTCTTAGGTGCTGAAGTAACCTGGGCACAATTCTTCATCAACAACTTAATACCTGTAACCTTAGGTAACATCGTTGGTGCTGCAGTATTTGTAGCATGTGCATACTGGTTCGTATACTTACGTGACTAAATGTACAAAATCAGTTTGGATCTAATATTCTATTAGTCAAACACAAAGGATTTTTATAAATCCCTAAATTTGTATTTACTTATTGAAATATTTGAGCGAAACCTATTTAATTCAAATATCAATAAGTATTTACATAATTTATTAAAGTTTTTAGAAATTTTTTTAAAAATTTCATTTGAATGAAAATCATACTTATAGGAATTTTAATTCCAAATACTCTTTTAGAGACATAAAATGTTTCTAAAACACGTTTAGATCTTTTTTTAAAGTTCTAAATTTCACATTTCATGATAATATAATATTATATTATTTATGTACTTCGAATATTATTGTCAATTCTTTTATTGGATTATAACAATAGACACAATTCACAATACTCGACACAATTCACAATAATCCTAAAAGATTTTAATAAATTATTATATTGCTTAAAATAAGACACAATTCACAATACTCGACACAATTCACAATATCTAAGAAGTTTTAATAAATATATAATTATTTAAAATTTCAGTTGTTAGTCAATAATTGAATTTGCCAATATGTAAACAAAAACAAAAATAAAACCTTGATTTTATTATGGAGATTATAAAATGGTTGAGATAAAATATGTACCATCTATTTGTCCTTACTGTGGTACCGGTTGTGGTATTAACTTTGTAGTCAAAGATGGAAAAATCATTGGTGTCGAACCATGGAAAAGACACCCTGTTAATGAAGGAAAAGTATGTCCAAAAGGTAACTTTGGATGGCAATTCATTAACCACCCAGACAGATTAACTACTCCGTTAATCAAAGAAAATGGTGAATTCAGAGAAGCTTCCTGGGATGAAGCTTTAGACTTAGTAGCTAGCACCCTTAAAAAATATGCTGACACTGACCCTAACAAATTAGGTTTCTATGCATGTGCTAGATCTCCTAACGAAAACATTTACATAACCCAAAAATTAGCAAGAGCTGGATGTGGTACTCAAAACGTAGACCACTGTGCACGTATCTGTCACGGTCCTACTGTAGCTGGTCTTGCAACCACCTTCGGTTCCGGTGCATCCACCAACGGTTATGACAGTATTGAAGAAGCTGATTTCATCTTCTGTATTGGTTCTAACAACATGGAAGCACACCCATTATTCGGTCGTAAAATTATCAGAGCTATTAAAAACGGTGCAAAATTAGTAGTAGCAGACCCAAGATTCACCCCTACTGCAAAATTAGCACATGAATACATGCAATTCAAAACCGGTACTGACGTAGCTTTAATGAACGGTATGATTAAAATCATCATTGAAAACGGTTTACAAGATGATGAGTTCATTAAGAACAGAACCAAAGGTTACGAAGAAATGAAAGAAGTTGCAATGAAATACGACCTTGACAAAGTAGCAGAAATTACTGAAGCTGACCCTGAACAAATTGAACGTGTAGCTATTGAATATGCACAAGCTGAAAACGCAGCTATTGTATACTCCTTAGGTATTACCGAACACTCTCACGGTGCAGACAACGTAATGTCCACTGCTAACTTAGCAATGTTAACCGGTAACTTAGGTAAAATCGGTGGAGGAGTAAACCCATTAAGAGGACAAAACAACGTACAAGGTGCTTGTGATATGGGTGCATTACCTTCCGATTACGTAGGTTACAGAAAAGTTAAAGACCCAGAAACTACCGCATGGTTCAACGACTACTACAGTGGATACGGTTACGAAGTAAACTTACCAACCACTCCTGGTTTAACCTTAGTCGAAATGATGAACGCTGCTCACGCTGG
>NZ_CALDKF010000099.1 GCF_937898925.1 uncultured Methanobrevibacter sp. | reverse complement strand
TCTGTCTTTCATCAGCTTATCCATAGCCTCTTGAATGATTTTTTCAGTTCTTGTATCAACTGAGGATGTTGCTTCATCCAAAATCAGTATTTGCTTGTTTGAGAGAATGGTTCTTGCAATTGTCAAGAGCTGCTTTTGACCATGGGAGATATTGTCTGCATCTTCGTTAAGCTCACTTTCGTATCCTTCAGGGATTTGCCTAATGAAATGGTCTGCATGAGCCTCTTTTGAAGCGTTTATGACTTCCTCTTCACTTGCATCCAATTTACCATAACGTATATTGTTGTATATGGTATCATTGAAAAGCCAAGTGTCCTGAAGCACCATTCCTACAAGGGACCTTACGCTATGCTTATCATAATTATTGATGTTTACGCCATCAATTTTAATTTCTCCACTGTTTAGGTCATAGAATCTCATAAGCAATTTGACGATGGTTGTCTTTCCTGCTCCAGTTTCACCTACAATAGCTATTTTCTCTCCCTTTTTCACATTAAATGAGAGGTCTTTTATCACCAAGTCGTCTTCACTGTAACCGAAGTTTACGTTTTCAAAGCTTATTCCCTCATTCATTTCCATGATCTGCTCTTTGGATGGGTTTTCCTCAATGTCTATTTCAAGGAATTCAAATATTCTTTCGCTTGCTGCCATTGCAGTCTGTATCATGTTCATGATTCTTGTTATCTGTTCAATAGGGGTTGTGAAGTTTTTGGAGTATTGGATAAATGCCAAGATGTCTCCTACACTTATTGCCCTTTGAAGCACAAGGACTGCTCCGAGAACTGATATGATTACATATTGGAGATTTGAAATGAAATGCACTAAAGGTCCGGATAGGCTTGAGAAGAACTTGGATTTCCATTCCTGTTCATACCACCTTTCATTTTCCTCTTCAAAGATTCTCATGGATTCCTCTTCCTGATTGAATGAACGGATGATCTCATGTCCTGTAAATGATTCCTCGATTTGCCCATTTAAGTTTCCTCTGTATCTCAATTGCTTCAAGTAGTAATCCTGTGAGTATTTGGTTACATAGGTTATGATTAAGAATGCAATTGGAACCAACACTATTGTAGTGAGTGTCAACCATAGGTTAATGGAGAGCATCATCACTGTAACCCCAATTATTGTAATGATACCGGTTAATAATTGGTTAAATGTCTGGACAATTCCTGTCTGCAATGAATCCACATCGTTTGTAATCCTTGATAAAATGTCTCCTCTGGTATTTCTGTCAAGATCTCCCATTGCCAAGTGGGTGACCTTTTCAATAAGATCCTTTCTTAGATTATAGCTTATGTCTGTTGTGATATCAAGCAGCAGATAACTTTGAAGATATGAGAAGACTGCACTTATGAGATATAGGATCACTATTGCACCGAGCAAATTGAGGATGTAATCCAAATTCATGTTTCCAGAGTTTATACCATCGAATATTGCAGTTGTAGCGAATCCTATCAGTAGAGGGCTTATCACTGAAAACACTGTTGATATGATTCCACAGATAACTGTCAAGCTTAGCTTCAATTTATATCCTGTCAAGAGAGAGAATATGTTTTTTATTGATTGCTTAGCGTTTGCCGGCTTTTCAGGAGGTGCTCTTCGTGGTTTTCTTGCCATATCATTTACCTCCTGCAGTCTTTTTAATGTAGCTTGTATCTAAAATGTAATTATTGGATTCCCCATCATCATATAGTATGTCCTTGGAACGTTCTATCTGTGAGGATACAATTTCCCTATAGATACTGCAGTTTTCATTTAAGTAATCATGGCTACCCTTATCGATTATCTCACCTTCATCAAGCACGATTATTTCATCTGCATCCATGATTGTTGAAATTCTCTGTGATACAATAAGCATTGATGAGTTCTCTTTCAGGGCCTTTAGGTTTTCCTTCACTTTTGCTTCGGTGTTCATGTCGAGTGCTGAAAAGCAGTCGTCAAATAGGTAGAAGTCACGTTCAGCTATTATTGACCTTGCAAGCTGTAGACGTTGCTTTTGGCCTCCTGAATAATTGGATGCCCCTTGTGAAACTCCATCCTCCAAGCTTTCTATAAAGTCCACTTCTGCCATTTTCAATGCCTTTTCAATCTCCTCATCACTTGCCCCCTCTTTTCCTATTTGCATATTTGACCTTATTGTTCCTTCAAAAAGGATTGCCTTTTGAGGGGCATAGGAGATCCTTTCCCTAAGGGTTGTTAACTTATAGTCCTTGATATTATTGTCATTGACCAAGATTTCTCCACCTGTAACGTCCTGAAGGCGAGGAATCAAGTTCAGTATTGTGGATTTTCCACTTCCAGTACCTCCAATTATTGCAGTGGTTTTACCTTTTTCCAATTTGAAGTTGATGTCTTTCAATGTTTTCTTTTCACTTCCAGGATAGCTATAGCTCACATCTTTAAATTCAATAGTAGGATTGTCATCAATTTTCTCAATCGGTCCATCGCTAATTGATATTTCTGTATTTATCACTTCAGCGACACGTCTTCCAGATACTAGAATCCTTGGAATCATGACAAGGAATCCTCCCATCATAAGGAATGCCATTACAATCTGTGTAGCATATTGGATAAATGCTATGATTGTTCCAGTCAATATTTCTCCTCTGATTGCATCATATGCTCCAAAGTATAGGATAAGAACTATCATCAAGTTCAAGAGCAATGTCATTGCAGGCATTAAAACCAGGAGAATTCTAAATACTTTCAAGTTCACTGATCTGAAGTCCTCATTTGTCCCATCAAACCTTTTCTCTTCGTAATCCTGTCTTACGAATGCTTTGATGACAGGTATTCCCATCAGTATTTCCCTTGATGTCTGGTTGATCTTATCAGTCAATTCCTGCATTACTGTGAAGTAAGGCACAGTTCTTATGAATATTATGAGGAATGGTATGATTGCTGCTGCAAATGTCACTCCAATGATCCATAAGAGATTGGTTCCAAGTTCCAATGCCTTAAGTATGCTTCCTATTCCCAATATAGGTGAAAAGAGAATTGTTGTAAAGAAGAGCCCTAAAAAGATCTGTATTTGGTGCACATCGTTTGTATTACGTGTAATGAGGGATGCTCTTGATATCTTGTTCAGTTCAAAATTTGAAAATTTCAATATCTTGTCATAACTTATTTTTCTCAAATCCCTTCCATAGGCTGCTGATACCTTACTTGCAAAGTATGATAGGCCTATTGTAGCCAAAACCCCTACCAGAACCATTGCCATCATCTGGGTTCCTATGCTTATTATGTAGTTGAAATCTGTGTTCTGTATACCGATATCTACGATGTCTGCAGTGTATTTAGGTAGAGTCAGGTTACAGTAAACGTCAATCAGCAGAAATGCAATAATGAGAAATAGGGGAATTATGCTCTTTTTTAATGGACTGAGCAATTTTCCTATAGTCTTTATTTTTCCAGTTAAATTCATGATTTTCCTACTTTTGTTTTTTTAAGCTATAATTTTAAAGGCAAATATTTTAATTCTTAATTTCTTAAAGGTACCTTTAAATTATTTTCTATAGGTACCTTTAGGTTTTATTATATATAAATATAATGATATTAATTTTCACATGCTCTTTCTTTTCTTTTAATAGCAAGTTGAAACCAATATTCTAGTGTTCATATGGTTACTCTTTTTTAATTTACAATATTAAATTTGAATCATTTTATTTGGTTTATTTGATTATTGAATTAATGATTGGTGTTTAATATGGATTTTAAAAAAGAAAAGTACATAAAAATTATACTATACATTATATCACGTTGCACACATAAGGAAAATCTTGGAAAAACGGTTATTTCTGTTCTGCTCTATTTCATTGACTTCAACTATTATGAATTATATGGTGAATCATTAACCAATGAGATTTATATGAAGTCAAGAATTGGGGTAGTTCCTAAGCATTTCAATGAGAATATGAATCAGCTGATAAGGTCTCATAATCTCTATTATAGGCAAGAGGTCTACTATTATTACCTAATCAAAAGATATTACCTAAGACAGATTCCCTTGTTTAACTTCAGCAAGGAGGAACTGGAGATAATTGATCATGTAATTTATGAGTTAAGTGATTTCAGCGCTACGGATCTGTTGATTTATCAAAGAGGGGATATGCCATATAAATTATCTAATCTTGACTGTGAATTGGATTATAATCATGTGTTCTATAGGGATGAGCTTTATTCTGTTCGCAAGTATTGATTAATGGATTATTATCTCATTGTCTCTTGTATTATTTCCCTTAAACAAATATAGAAAACTTTAAATGTAACTATAATCATTATAATTATTAAATAAAATATTCAAGTTATACTAGGGGGAATTTTATGTATGGTTTATGTCCTGCTTGCGGAAGTGAATTAGACGACGAAGGAAACTGTTGGGTTTGTGGATATATGGCTCATTTTGGAAGTCCCGATGATTATGACTATGATGATTTCAATGATGAATACTTGCCTTGAAGGAGTTTATTTATTTAGGTGATTATTATGCTTATTTGTCCGATTTGCGGTTTTCCATTGGATAGTGACGGTCGTTGCTGGAACTGTGGATATTGGATGAGAACTCATCCATTGGATCCTTTTGCACCAGGTTCTGTTTATAATGGTGGCAGTAGTGATGACTAATTAACAATTTATTTATTTCTCTTCTTATTTTATTTTTATTTTATTTCTATTTTTATTTCATTTTTAGTTTATTTTTACTTTATTTCTATTTTTATTTTAATTATCTACGTAATTTCAGTTCAATGTTTCTTCTTTCACCACACTCATTTAATGCTTTTTTCATAAAGTCAGATTTATCATTTAAGTTCATGTTTACAGTTTGTTCATCCGCTTCTTTTAGTATGATTTCTAAATCATCTAATTCAAGCAAATTAACTGCTAAGCAAAAGAATACATCTCTACGGCCTGTATCATACTCTGCTAAAAGCCTATTAAGAATTTCTTTTTTTAGCATCTGTTCTTTTCTGTAATTCTCTATTCCTATTCTTTTTGCTTTTTCCATATCTTTCTTTTGATTTCTATGTGTAATTAGAGAATCATGCAAGTCAACTCCATCATACTTTTCACAAGGGTACTCTTCACATTCAAAGCAGTAATCAATGTTTCCATGTTCAATGCTGCAAGGTGCAAAATTGCAAACTTTATAGCAGGAACTGCCTTCACGGCAACCTGTGCATCCTCCTCTAATAAGCATAGGGCATAAACTGCAGTTCAATCCGCATAAGGATAAGCATAAGTCATTTCTTTTAAATTTTTTGGTTGTCATATTAATCGTTATTTTTATAGATTTTTCTTTTTTAAGATTCCATTTTTCTATTTTTATAAAATTATATTGGCTGTTTATATTAATTAATTTTATTTATAACTATTGACAGAAATATAAAGTGATTAATTATTTTAAGAAATAATATTAAAATTAAAAATTTTTAAAGTGATAAAATGAAAGCATTAGTTTTACTTGGATGTCCTGAAGCTCCTTCACAAACTCCTATTGGATTGTATGCTTCATATAAATTGAATCAAATGGGATATGATGTTACTGTATCAAGCAATCCTGCAGCAGGAAAGATATTGGATATTTCAGATCCTGAAGGGGTTTACGTTAAAAAAAGAGTAGATATTGAAAAGTGTTTGGATGAAATCGAAGAGGGAGATTATGACTTATTGGTAGGTTGCGTTCACAAGGATGCAGCAGCTACTTTCTTCATAACCTATTATCATATATTGAAATGCAAGGCGCTTGCAATTGTATTCTCAAGAGATGGGGATGAAGTTGCAGAATTTGCAGACATGGTAGAATCCTCTACTGATGCAGATATCATTGCTGTAAGAGCATTCCATAATCCAAATCCAATTAAGGTTAGATTTGACAAATACTTGAAAACTTTAGAAGAATAATTATTATTTTAATAGAATTTATCAATTATTATTTAATGATGGTGATTTAGATGTCTTTCTGTTTAGAAACATATTTGCAACAAAATGATGATTATGAAATACTTGTACAACGTTCTGGAGTTAAACAATGTTACAAGCTTATTGAAGAAAACTCCAAAGAGCTTATTCATGTAAACCCTGGTGATAAGGTATTGGGAGCAAGATTGATTGGACTTCCACCTATACCTGTGGGAATCAATGAAGATGAAGGTGCCATATTGATTACTTATACAAAACCTTGCCACGGAACTGCAGCTATTAAGATTCCAATTAGTCCAGAAGAGATTGAAAGCGTTAGGGCAATGGATATTGGCACTGATTAGACCTGTAAATGAAAACATAAATTTTGGTGATTATTTGATTACAACTGTTGTAGGTAGTTTTGGGATTGATTTGAAGGAACCTGAAACTCTTGGTGAAAAGATAAAGTCTTCAATTGGATTGTATGATCCTTATAAGATAGCTATTGAAGAGGCAGTCAAGTTGCAATTGGACTGTGGAATAGACATTATAGGAGACGGTCAGCCAAGAGGGGATATGGTAGGCTCCTTTGTAAAGCATATTCCAGGATTCTCATATGAAATGAATTCTTCAGTTATTGTATCCAAGATAAGGGCCCCTCAAGTTGATATAATGATTAAGGACTTGAAATTTGCTCTAAATGTTCTTAAAAGAGAGATTAAGGATAGGGGCATGAGTGAGGATGAGGCAAGCAAAAAGGGAGTCAAGCTTATGTTGACAGGACCTTCCACTATTGTCCACTCTTCAAGATTAGAATCATTTTACAAGGAGAGAAATCCTGCTATCATTGACTGTGCTCATGCATTAAGACGTGAAGTGGAGTCAGCAGAGAAGGCTGGAGCAAAATATGTTCAAATCGATGAGCCATTCTTATCTACTGGCATGGTTGACTTGAAGGTTGCAAAAGAAGCGATAGGAATCCTTACCGATGGCATTGAAATGCCTATGGGGATGCATGTCTGCGGTAATCTTGATGGATGCTTTAAGGAAATAGCAAAGTTCCCTATTGATATATTGGATTGTGAATTTGCAGGAAACAATGTGAATATTGGTGTTCTTGAAGCAAATGCCGATTTGCTTAAGGGCAAAAAATTAGGATTCGGTTGTGTTGATTCAGCAGTTAATGCTGTTGATGACAAAGAGGAAGTTAAAGCCTTGGTTGAAAGGGGAATTAGAGCAGTAGGTAAGGAAAACATGCTCCTTGATCCTGATTGCGGCCTTAGAAAAGTAGATATTCCAATTGCAAAAGAAAAGCTAAGAATCCTCTCTGATTTGGCTAAAGAGTTTAATTAACTCTTTTTTTTACTTTTTTTATAATTTTCATTGATTTGTTATTAGGTGTCATTCATGAAAGCAACAGAATTATTGGAAAAAATAAGAGAAAATCTAAAGGATTACCCTATAGACTATTTAAAGAGAAAAGCGACAGATGACAGATATCCCGATAGCATTACAAAACGATTAGCGATTTATAACTCTTCAATTTATGATGAGATATACGAAAAGGATATTGAAGATGACTATGAAATAAAAGATGCTGTAATCAAGAATATAGAAGATGATGTAAACTATTATTTCAGCGTTTATGATCCAGGAGACATTGAAACAAGGGATTTCACAAGAGAACTTTCTCTTTATCTGGTTTTAATAGCTAAAAAGCCACTGCATCCTTTTGGTGATAATCCTGCAAAGGATGATGTCTTTTTGGAAAACGGTGAATACAAATGCAAGAACCGGATTATCCACATTAAGGATGAAAGGTCATTATGTCGTTATTGCGTTTGCAAAAATGCAGGTTATTCCTTTGGATTTATATAAATTATATATTTAAGTCATTAAGGAAAATATATTTCATCATTTTTTAATTTTTTTTTAATAAAAAATGCATTTTAAAAATGATTGAGTGATTTCATGATTATAAATGAGGAAATGTATAAGGAATTTTCAAATGTTGTTATTGGAGAGGATAGCATATCCAATGATGCTCTTTTACAGGTATTAAAGGATTATGCAGGAACAGTATCTGTATTTGACTTGATGGAAATCAATGCAGAACTGATTGAGGAAAGCAAATATGTTCAAGACAGCTATAAAAAGAAAAGTCATGGAATATATGCAAAATACTTTTTAGCTCGCTTAAAGGAAGTAAGGAGCAATAACAATCACTATACTCATAAAATCGATAAGGATGAGTTTATAGATGCAGTGGCAACATTGCAATCCTATGAGAATTCGGAGTCATTGAGTCATAAAACAAAATTTCCTTTGGTTTATGCTATCATATCACTATACACTACTTTTATTCTTGAAGAGCCTATTCATCCTGTGGGGACTCCATTTCCTGGTTCATTGTATGTAGAGGAAATAAATGGGAAGTATTATTGTCCTGTAAAGGATGCAAATGTTGATTCTCCTAATGCAGTCTGTAAGATGTGCATTGCAGAACAATTGGATTTTTAAGAAAATATAATTTTAATTTAAAATAAGAAAATAGTAGTTTAAATAAAAATAGAAAAAAATTGTAAAAAAATAAAGAATAAAAAAAGAAAATATAAAAGACCAACTATAAGTCATCTGTGTAAATGATAGGTTTGATCAAGTCTTTTGGTTTTTCATCCATAAGTTTGAAAGCTTCTTCGATTTTTTCAAATCCATGGAATTCATAATTGAATGTTTTTCCTGGGTGGATCCTATCGTTTTGAATCAATTTCAATAGTTTTTCAGCTCTTACAGCTCCACCAGGACAGAAACCTCCTCTGATATTGATGTCTGCCATTCCAAGACCGGTTAAGAAGGTTGGCACTGTAAATGTATCTTCAATATCATAGAAATTGATGGTTCCAATGTATCCATTACTTTTTACCAATTGAAGCGCTTCATTGAAAGTGCTTGAATTACCACCTGCAATGATTACACAGTCTACTTTTTCCCCATTCTTTTCTAGGATTTGCTCTACTGTGTTTCCATTTTTATAGCTGATGATTTCACTTGCACCATATTCCAATGCAAGTTCAGCACAGTTTGGTCTGCTTCCAGTAGCATATATCTTACCTGCACCTCTTAATTTTGCACCAGCAACTGCCATCAATCCTACAGGCCCTATACCGAATACGACAACTGTATCCCCAAAGTTTACATTTGCCATTTCCACTCCATAGAAACCTGTGGACATCATGTCGGTGATCATTAATGCATCTGCAACATCCACATCATCTGGAAGCAATACTAAGTTTGCATCAGCATAGTTGACAGAGAACTTTTCTGCAAATACTCCATCTTTGATTGATAAGAACTTGAAACTGGTCATTGTGTCAATGTCGTGAGCATTATTGCCTCCTTTTACTTGCACTCCTTTTTCAGACCAATCAGGAGTGGTACATGGGACAATAACCTTGTCACCAGGTTTGAATTTTGTTACCAATTCTCCAACTTCAAGAACTTCAGCTACTGCTTCATGTCCTAAGATTCTGTTTTCTGCTGGACCTGATCCTCCATGCAAAAAGTGAGTGTCAGAAGAACAAGGAGCTACTGCAATAGGTTTACATATAGCGTCTAAAGGGCCTGCAACAGGTTCATCAACTTCCATCCAACCGGATTCATCTACTTTTATCATACCAAATCCTTTCATAATAAAACTTCCTTTTTTAAATTAAATTGTGATTAATGATATATTTGATGGGATATATAAAATTTGCTTAATGAATTGAATATTATTTAAATTTACATATACATTATTAAATAATTTTTAATAATTAATCATTTTTTTGAATACTTAACAGTTTTAAGTATAATTTTAT
>NZ_CALDKF010000098.1 GCF_937898925.1 uncultured Methanobrevibacter sp. | reverse complement strand
TTCTCTTCCACCGGTTTTAGATGATTTGACCTTTTTCTCAGCTTGTTTTGGAGTTTCATTCAAGTAGATTGCAGTGTTTGGCTTGCTGCTTGACATCTTATCTCCAGTAAGACCTGTCAAGAACCTATGATAAGTGGAAGCAGGAGCTAAGAATCCAAATTCCTCATTCAATTTAGCTGCAATGTCTCTAGTCAATCTTAAGTGAGGGTCCTGGTCTACACCTACAGGAACAACAACCTGTTTTGGTCCTCCGAATTCCTCAGTTTGAGGAAGCAAAATGTCTGCAACCTGAACTAAAGGAACGTATAGATGTGCAATGTTAGTGCTTGCATTAAATCCATAAATTGCATGCATATTGTTGAAATTGACCCTTTTTGCAATCTTGAATGTCAAGTCATTCAAGGTTTTGTTTTGGGACTGGAGATATACATTAACATTATCTGCAGTTAAGTCAAGACCTAAAGCAATGTAATTAGCCAAATACTCATTGATAGCTATTTCCTTTGCCTTTTCAAAACTGATTCCCCTTGCAGCATATGATTCCATATCTGCAATAGACAAGGATAATGAAGCGCCTTTTTCAAAATACCATTTCAATTGGTCAATGACCATCTTATGGCCAATGTGCATCTGGCCACTTGGCATCATTCCAGTCATTACTGCAAAGTCCTTCTTGCCATTGATTAATGGAACCAATTTATCAAAGTCCCTATGGCCAAAAATAACTCCTCTTTTCATCAATCTTGCAGGATCTTCAATCTTCCCTAAAAGTTCTGAAAAGTCTTTTATACCAAACTGATTAACTAATTTATCATAATCTACTATAGATGAGCCCCATGGATCAATCAAAAAATCACCTTAAATATAATATCTTTCTTTAAATTGAATAGTTAGATAATAATTATTATGTTTTTTATTGTAAGTGTTTAAATAATTATATGTATTTTTAATTAAAATTATTTAAAATTTTTATCTGAAAATTTATAATAATTATAGCATTAATTTTAGTTTTAATTCTAATCTTAATTATAATTAATATGCTATTAATTAAATATGATTTACAAGTTAATAAAAATAACTAATAAAAAATTAAAAAAATAGCTATCAAAAAATAAAAAAATCTTAAAAATAAACCTTAAGAAAGTATTAAGAAAAAATAAAAATGAAAATAATGAAATTAATTTAAAAATAGCTATGGACGAGTCCATTCTATATTATAATAGGTAACGTCCAAATCGTCATCAACCACTGCAAGCAATAGCTTCTTGTTTACACCATGAGAAACTCTCACATAGCTTGCAAAGTCCAATACATTAACCTCATTTGTTTCATACAATACCTTAACCAGGAAGTCAGAGTGTGCATGGCCAGGACCGGTGCCCCTTTCATAAAGCCTGAATTCAGATCCGTACTTGAATCCTGTCTTGATAATGTAACCTCTGTTTTTCAAATCCCTATAAACAAGGTATTTGCCGTAAATCTCCTCTTCCTTGATTAAATCAATGATGTAATTCACATCACATTTCTTGTCATTTTCATAAATGTCCAAACGTCCGCTTTCCATCAAATAGCACGCTTCAATAATGGAAAGCTCTAAGCAATCCTCGGACAATTTACCGAATTGGCTTTTTTGATTAAGGGAAACAGCCCTTTGGTTACCCTCTTCAATCTTTATGGTTACAATACCTTCACATAAATCTCCACGCATCTAAACACCTAAATAAAAATCCATAATAATGAAATAAGAAAAATTAAAAAAAGTATAAAAAAATTTTAGTAAAAAATTTTAGTTAAAAATTATTATTTAACTGATTAGTAAAAAAACAATCATTTAAAAATCAATTTTTTAAAAATCAATTATTTAATAACTAGAATGTTTTTACAAATATGTTATTTGCCAAATCCCTTGAAACTTCTATTTGGGAATCGTCAATAAAGACATTATAATCAGAAGTTTCAGAATCGGATATTCTGATTTTGGATCCTATAGCAATTCCAGCATCCATTGCATCAGAAAGGGAAGAATCGCCACCTCTTATAAAGAGGACTTCACCTTCTTCACCAGAAGCCAATTGGGAGATGGACAATAAATTGAATTCCCTAACGCCAATGTCTTCAATGTCGCTTTGATTGTTTACGCAGTCATCACAGTTAGCGAAATCAAAGTCACATGCAGGAATCAAATGGTCATCAGGACATGTATCAGGATGTTCCAACATATGGCAAATAGCTCTTTCAGCCTCATCAGACAAGGAATGTTCCATTTCACAAGCTTGAGCATGAAGGTTTTCATCCTTGATTTTCAAGACATCTTTTAGGAATCTTTCAAGAATTCTATGTTTACGTGTAATCTTTTGAGCTATTTTGCTACCTTCATCAGTTAAAGAAGCCCCTTTGTATGGAACATAATCAATATAACCAATATCTTCAAGTTTTTTAAGCATTTGAGTAACACTACCTGGCGCAATACCTAACTCTCTTGATAAAGTTGTTGTAGACACAGGGGAGTCTTTACTTCCGAACTTGTAAAGAACTTCCAAATACTCTTCAATGTTTTCACTAATTTCTTTAGCCATGTAGAACCTCCGTGATTTATTTAATTGAATTTTCTTTTTAAAATTATTTAAATTAATTTTTATTGATTAAAAATTATCTAATTACCATATAAGACAATCTCATATGATTTTATCTCATATAATAATATTTTATATAAAAAGTATATAAAGTTTTGGATAACCTAAAATTTTATAACAATGCTATGGAAAATAAATGAAATCTATAAAAAAGTTGTTTGGGAAGTTTTTAAAAAAATTAGAATAAAATTCTAAAAAAATAGTTAAAAAAATTGAAAAAATAAAAAAGTTATTTAAAATGGAATATTTCTGTAAATGCGGAGTCTTTTATAGGACTTTGTATTCCAGTTCTTAATATGGCCTAAACTGTTTCTATAGCTGGTTCCATCTGCAGAATACCATCTTCCATTTACATATATCTGAGCCCATACATGACCTGTAGTTAACCCTGAACCGAATTTGCATCCTTTTGCATGAGCATATCTCGCAGGAATCTTGGATGCTCTGCATAAAGCAACTATCAGATTTGAATGATCACAGCAATTTCCCCTTTTGGTTTTCAATGTCTTTGCAGCACCTTTCTTGGAATTTGCATAATAGCTGTATCCTAAATTATCCCTAACATAATTGAATATCGCTGTTGCCTTCTCCAATTTAGTGGAATATTTGCTTGTAAGCTTTTTGGATAGTTTTCTAATGGCTTTGGTTATCTTAGCGTATCCTCCACCATATTTATATTTGCTTACAGAACGTTTTGTGTTCTGATTCAATCCTTTCTTGAACTGGCCTGAAGGGTCTATGATTTCCAAGGTAGATGAATTGCTTGATGGGCCATAAACTCCATTGTTGCCATATGAAAAGCTTATTTTGTATTTTCCTCTTGAAAGCTTAAGTCTGATATAAGCTATTCCAGTATTCCAAGTAGTTCTTGTATAAGTCTTTCCTTTGATTGTAAACTTGACCTTTTCTTTCTTCAACACTTTCCCATCAATGCCTTTTAATAATATCTTAAAGCAATTTCCTTTAAGGATAATGTAAATCAAAGGTTTTGTATAGGTTTTCTTATATACTGGCAAGGTCATGGACAATGTTGATTGGTCAAAATAACCCTCACCATCGAAAACACAGGTAAGATTAACAGAACTCTTATCAGAAGGCATCTTCATATAAACTTGACCTTTTGAATCAGTGGTTTTAATGTATTCTACTCCATCCACATAGATGATTAATTCCTTATTTGATAATGCATTTCCATTTGAATCAACAAGCTTTAGAGTGAAATCGGAAGATCTGTAAGCATAATCCTTTGGAGTTTGAATTACAGTCTTTTCATACAATATCACATTGGAAACAACAGATTCGGCAGGATTGTAATCCAAGTCACCATCATATGAAACTTGAATGTTATGAATACCTCTCATGCTTAAATCCAAGGATAAAACGGCTATTCCCTCTTCATCAGTATATGCAGTTTCAAATGTGTAAATTCCTTCAGGGTTTTCGATTCTAAAGTTAATCAATGCACCACTTATAGGATTATTGTCCTCATCCACCAATTTTACAAAATAATCTTCATTTCCATATATTTTCCAGTCATCTTGAGAAAGGATTTCAAGACTTGTATCCTTTGGTTCTGGCTCTTCTTCAGCGGATAAATCATCATTATCCTGAACATTATCATTTAAATTTTCATCTAAATCATCCTCTAAACTCTCATCTAAGTAATCATCTAAACTATCGTCTAAATTAGCAGATAAAATTTCATTTTGATCTTCATTTAGAGAATCATTTAAAGTCATATTATCGCTTAAAGCTGAAAAATCATCACTGACTAAAGCCCATGAATTTTCATCCATACTGTCTGCTGAAACTGCAGATACAGACAGTATTGTTATCAAAAGCAATAATAATGCAAATTTATACTTAATAGTTACACCAGCCGGAAAATCTTGGAATAAAAAATTCGATTATTTTAAAATTGTTTTTAAAAATTAGAGAGTAATTTGAATCAATTACTAAAAATAATAAGAAATAAAAGTTTTTTAAAATAATGTTTGAATCAGTAATTTGAATTAATAATTTTTATTAATACATTACATTACTATTTTAATAATTTATTATATAAAAAATTAATCTTAATCAAGAAAATATTAAAAAAGGTTAAAGAAAAATAAGAATTATTTTAAAAAAAAGTTTAAAAAATCATTAATAATTAAGATTTATTGAAAAAAAGAGTTTAAAATAAGAGTAAAATAAGAGTTAAAATAAGAGTAAAATAAGAGTAAAATAAGAGTAAAATAAGAGTAAAATAAGAGTTAAAATAAGAGTTTAAAAAAATTAATCAAAAATAAAATTAATTAAAAAAATAAAAAAATTTGGATAAGAGGAAATCCTCTTATATCCATTTTAAATACTTTAATACTAGAATGGTACAGCAGCATAACGATTCAAATTGCTGTATGAATTTGTGTTCCAATTCTTAATGTTACCTAATTTATTTCTCACACTTGTAGCATCAGCGGAATACCAAACACCATTTACGAGAATTTGAGCCCATACGTGTCCGGTTACTAAACCGCTTGAGAATGTACATCCTTTTGCATGAGAGTACCTTGCAGGAATGTTTGAAGCTCTGCATAATGCAACAACTAAACTTGCTTGGTCCACACAGTTTCCTGAACCAGCACTTAGGGTTCCTGAAGCCCCATGTTTAGAGTTTGCATAATAGCTATAATCAATTTCATCTCTGACATAATTATAGATTGCTTGAGCCTTTTCCTCAGTAGTCTTCAAACCTTTAGTCAATTGACTTGCCAAGTTCTTGATTGAACTTGTAATTGCTGATTGGCCAGTTCCAACCAAATATTTGGTAAGGTTTGATTCTGTATTCTTCTCATTTAAACCTGCTTTGAATTGACTGGAATTATAAGGTATTTTAGATGAGACATTAATTGGAGGAACTACAATTCCATTGAATACAGAACTTTCGAAAGTACAATAATTAGGCAAAGCATTATGAGACTTATGGAAATCTAAAATCTTAGCAAATGAATAAGTGTATAAATCAAATTCTGCATTACCTAAAGATTTACCAGAACTACTATAAACCTTAGCGTAAACAGGGGGAACATTATTTGATTCCGCAAAAGACAATACTCTTTTTGACAAGTCAACATATTGAGCCTTGTAAACTGTAGCGTCCATTGAATCCCCTTCGGATTTACAAGTGGACAAGCTACTTGGAAGAGCAATTGCATTTTTGTTACCAGCATTAATATTATAGACAGCTTTAGTCATTAGATATGAGAATTGTGAAATACTTAATTTCTTGCTTGCGACTGTAACAGTACTAGGCAATACATCATTATTGTCAACATATTTCTTCACATTGGTAGCGGCTGCTTCGATTTCACCTAAAGTGAATGCATTTGTATCCTTTACAGTTACGCTTTGAGATAATTTTGATGACTTGTATGTGGAAGATCCCGCATATGAAGAGACTACAGAGTAGGTTCCTCCATTTAAGTTAATCTTAAGTGAAGCCACTCCTTTTGAGTCAGTTGTCTTATCATAGGACTTTCCAGATATTGTAAAGGTTACTTTCTGACTAGCTAAACCTTTACCGTTATCATCAACCAATGTCACAGAATAGGTATCCCCTTTCTTAATGCTGCTTGAACCGGCTTTAATGCTTGTAGCCTTCTTAGCAGGGGTAAAAGCACTGCTGTCAAAAGTACAGTAATTCGGCAAGTAATTCTTAGACTTATGGAAATCTAAAATCTTAGCAAATGAATAAGTGTATAAATTGAAATTTGCCTTACCGATAACCTTGCCAGATGTGTCTTTAACAGACCAGTAAGTTGAAGGTGCTTTTTTAGATTCTATTCTTGAAATTGTCTTTTTAGCTAAATCTACGTATGGAGCTTTATAAACAGTAGCTTTAAATGAATGTGCAGAGGAATTACGGTTTGTAATGCCGGATACAAGAAGGATATCTCCCTTTTTATTGGAATTAAGGTTGGATATCGCCTTTGATGAAAGGTAGCTGAACTCAGATATCTTGAGAGTTTTGGAACCTACTTTCACAGTATTAGGCATTTTCCTATTCTTTTCAACATAATTCTTTACATTTGTAGCTGCATCTTCAATTTCCTTAAGTGTGAAAAAGTTAGGGTTTTTCAATACAGTCATGCTTACAGATAATTTTGATGCCTTATATTTGGAAGATCCTGCATAGGAACAAACCATAGGGTATTTTCCTTCTTTCAAATTAATTTGAAGATAAGCAGAACCTTTCTTATCTGTAGTTAAAGTATAAGTTTTGCTGTTTATATTGAAGCTAACCTTTTGACCAGATAGGACATTGCCACTGCCATCAGTTAAAGTGAGCTTATATGATTTTCCTCTGGTAATTGTGCTTGAACTTCCTTTAAGAGTTGTAGCCTTTTTAGCCGGAGCAAAATCACCACTGTCAAAAGTACAGTAATTCGGCAAGTAATTCTTAGACTTATGG
>NZ_CALDKF010000097.1 GCF_937898925.1 uncultured Methanobrevibacter sp. | reverse complement strand
TGAAGATCACTTAGAATAGCTACTGGATCTGCACCCATTACACAGACATCCCTTAAAGTAGCTCTGGTAACATGGAATCCGCCTAAAAATGGATATTCACTTAATCTTGAATGAATTCCATCAACAGCAGTGGTTATGTAAACATCATCTCCAGGAGCAGGCACTTTTACCACTCCTCCATCATCCTGGGCATTTGGATCAACTACAGACTGAACCTTTGTACTTTTAACAATCTCTGCAATCTTTCTGTGTACAAAGAAGTCACCTGCACCACGTGAACCTACACCCATCTTTCCCATGCCGACATTAGCCTTTGGCACGGTGATGATGTCCTTCAAGAATTCATCTTCAGTATTATTGAGTTCAAGTGTGGTTTTCACCTCATCAATGACACTTTCAGCCATCAATATTGAATGTTCATCTGAAATGTCCTTAAATTCCTTTATTCTTTCTGCGAGGATTGACTTAAGCTCTTCTTCATCTTCACCTTTAGTAAGTCTTCCTCTTACAAAACCTTCTATATCCATGTTTACACCATTTAGATAAAATATTAATTAACAATTTAAAAAATATGATTATAATTATGATTTGAAATTAACAAAATTTATACAATGATTCGGACAAGCTGCAACACATACCTTACAGTCTCTGCAAATGTAATCCTCTTTAAGTGATGATTTCCCATCCATAATAACAAAACTGTTGTTTGGACAGACTGAAACGCATCTTTGGCAAGCTTTACAGTTTTCTCTATTGATTTCAATATGAGATTCTGCTAAATCTTTTTCCTTCTTTTTTTCTTCAACATTATCTTTCTTAAAAAATGAAAATAATCCCATGAACTTACTTTATTAAAACAAATTAATAAGTTTTTATTAATTAAGTTAAAAAAATGCAAAAAGAAGAAAATAAAATATTGAGATAAAAAAAGGGTGAGAATAAGAAAAAAATAAAATTTAAGATAAAAAAGACACCCAGATAAAGAAAAAAGTAAAATAAATGTGAAATAAAAAAAAGAAAAAATAATAAAAATAATAGTTTAAATATCACTTAAACTATTTTAAAGCCTCTTCTACAGCCACTGCAACTGCTACAGTTGCACCGACCATAGGGTTATTTCCCATACCAATTAATCCCATCATTTCCACGTGAGCAGGTACGGAACTTGAACCGGCAAATTGAGCATCAGAGTGCATTCTTCCTAAAGTGTCAGTCATACCATAAGAAGCAGGACCTGCTGCCATATTGTCTGGGTGCAAGGTTCTTCCGGTTCCTCCACCAGAAGCAACTGAGAAGTACTTCTTACCTTGAAGCACACATTCCTTCTTATAGGTTCCAGCTACTGGGTGTTGGAATCTTGTAGGGTTTGTTGAGTTACCGGTGATTGATACATCAACTCCTTCAAGGTGCATGATAGCTACACCTTCCCTTACATCATCTGCACCGTAACATCTTACTTTTGCTCTTTCACCATCTGAATAAGCCTTTTCTCTAACCACTTTCACTTCACCAGTGAAGTAGTCAAATTCAGTTTGAACATAAGTGAATCCATTGATTCTTGAGATGATTAAAGCTGCATCTTTTCCTAAACCGTTTAAAATAACTCTTAAAGGTTCTTTTCTAACCTTATTTGCAGAGTTTGCAATACCGATTGCACCTTCTGCTGCAGCAAAACTCTCGTGACCTGCCAAGAATGCGAAACATTCGCTTTCCTCACTAAGCAACATGGATGCAAGGTTACCATGACCTAAACCTACTTTCCTGTCATCTGCAACACTTCCAGGAATACAGAATGCCTGCAATGCTTCACCGATTGCAGTTGCTGCATCACTTGCCTTTTTGCAGTCCTTTTTGATTGCAATAGCGGCACCTAAAGTGTATGCCCAGCAAGCGTTTTCAAAACATATAGGTTGAACAGACTTTACAATTTCATAAGGGTCAAATCCTTTTTCATTACAAATGGCCTTTGCCTCTTCGAAGTCCTTGATGCCATATTTTTCAAAAATAGGAACTATTTGATCTATTCTTCTTTCATAACTTTCAAATAAACTCATAATAATTCCTCCTATTCCTTCCTTGGGTCAATTATCTTAACCCCATCATCAAATCTTCCATACTGACCGCTTGCCTTTTCGATTGCTTCTGCAGGGTCTGTACCATCTTTAATAAGGTCAAGCATTACACCCATATTTATGTACTTGTATCCAATGATTTCATCGTCTTCATCAAGTGCTATTTCAGTTATGTAACCTTCAGTAAGCTCCAAGTATCTTGGTCCTTTTGCTTTTGTTGAGTAGAT
>NZ_CALDKF010000096.1 GCF_937898925.1 uncultured Methanobrevibacter sp. | reverse complement strand
TAGTTCAGCATCAGAAGAACAGGAAGCGCTGACGGAATCAACGGAAAGTACTTCAGCCGAAGGGCTTTCCATAGAATCTGCAACATTGACATCATCTAAAACCAGAGCTGAATCCGCATCAATGGCGGAAACGGAACTCATGCCTAAAGAGATAATCAATATCGAAACAAACAATAGTTTATATCTTAATTTCAACACATCCCACCTTCCAAATAATATGATAACAATAAAAATAAAATGTAATCCATTTTATTTATTCACTGCACAAATCCCGCATCATAAGCCATGATGTAGTGAATAAATAAAATGAAAAAATAGGATTAGGAAAATCCTATTTTACCTTAATTTTTACAGTTTTGCTGATTGCCTTGTACCACTTGTCTCCCCTGAATGCTATCTTGGACTTGAATGTTCCTTTCTTGGACAACTTGGTGATCTTGAAGGTAGCAACTCCTTTCTTGTTGGTCTTTGCAGTGTAAGTCTTCTTGCCTATCTTAAGGGTAAGCTTGGTGTTTTTCATCACTTTGCCCTTGTTGTCCTTAAGTGTTGCAGTGTACTTCTTGACTTTTGCTTTGACCTTGAAGGTCTTTGCCTTGGCAGCAAGTTTAGGTTTTGCCTTGTTAACAACTACTTTAGGCTTTACGGTTGAAGCCTTGTATGAGCTGTCCCCTGCAAACTTGACGGTTGCAGTGTATGTCTTAGGAACAAGGGTTGCAACATTGAGGCTTACCTGACCTTTGCTGTTGGTCTTCAATGTCTTAGTGATTGAACCGACTTTCACAGTCACTTTCTTGTTAGCCAAAGCCTTTCCGTTTGCATCCTTAAGGGTTATGACCAATTTTTTAGCAACATTGTAGGTTGCAGTTACCTTGGATGCAGAGAGCTTGGTAGCGTCTTTGGTTGGAGTCACAGGAGTGCTGTTGGAACCGTTGGTGTCATTTGTTGAATTATCTCCTGCAGGAACTGTGAAATTAAATACCTTAGACCCTTCTGCTAAATTATAGTAATTGTTTCCAGCGAAATTCACTTTAATTTCAAACTCATCCGGAACTTCAGTAACTTTGATTTGACCATTGGAATCTGTAACATCTGATTTTTGATCATCTCCAATTGCATAGTTTACAGTAGCTCCTGCAATAGGTTTGCCTTCAGCAGTCAAGGTAATGACTACCACTTTGCTTTCATTAGTAATGGAAATTGCTGTATCCGCAGATACTGGAACATCAAAGTAAGTGTAATCATCAACAACTGACTTTTCTTGAACCTTGGCAAAGTCATAGTTATTGTTTTCAACAGTGACATAATCTGCAGAATTTGCTTGCGCTTTAACCACTCCTTTAATATTTGTATTTTTAAAAGTGGAATCTTTAACAATCAATTTTGCTTGTTGGTTTTCAAATATAGGATCCCATCCATCCCATCCAGTAACTATTACAGTAGGGCCGCAACTGGTAGAAATAACATTATCTACTGAAATATTTTCAAAAGCACAATCAGAAATATTAATATTAGCATACCAGTACCCAACTATAACTGAATCGGAGTCATAATTTGAAAATATACAACCATCAAATTTATAATTGAATATTGAAACAAACATTTCCCAAGTCCAATAGTCCTCATAAAAACGACTGCCATCACCAGTATATTCAAGTTCTTTTTCATCAAGAATCTTTTCAAGAGTGATTGGAGAGTTAAAAGTACAATTAACAAAATTATAATTAAAGCCAGTTAATGAAATTGGAGATTTGAAAGTAACATTAACAAATGTTAATGCTCCACCACCATTTTCCACAGATTCCATTAATCCACCAACTTCATCCACATATCCTCTAGATAAAACAAAAGAATCAATGAATGAATTTTGATTTCCTATTATCGCAATATCCTTTTCCAGATAGGATAAGAATTTACGTTCACATGACCAAGTACCATCTGAAAGATAAATATTGCCTCCTTCTTCCCAAAGAGAGACTATTGCTTCTGTTAAATCATCACCATCATTAACGATTTTATCATCACTTAATGTTTCTTGATATGAAGCACCTAAGATATTTTCTTGCCTTTTTGATGGTAATGGATTAGGTGCATTGTATACATTTCCACTTCCATTATAAACTGTTTGAGGGCTATTCACAAAAGTATTATTTTAAAAGTACTGTAGTGGTAGTATAAATTGTATGATTGATAAATTGATTGTTTGTAATGACTAAATGAGCTTCACCTTCACTAATATTCGCATATTGTTTTGTGTTGAATCCTGCTATTGCTTGACCTTTTTTTCCACCATTGTGAATGAAAGTTGAACCATTTACATATAATGTTCCTCCGTTCATAGCAGCTATTGCACCACCATTACCATTGGAATGCAGATTGTTGTTGTCTACGAATCTGCAATTATTTACAGTTACATTATATGGTTTGGAAGCGAAGAAGTAATTGGATGCACCTATTGCGCCTCCACCACTATTAGTGGAACAGTTGTTGTTGGTGAAGTTGGAATCATATACTTCTAAGTCTGAATAAGTGTATAATGCTCCACCATTCCATCCTGCAACATTGCCATCGAATGAACAGTTTCTAATAACTGTTTTTGCATTTGTATGAGTGTGGATTGCACCAGCCCACTGATATGCGCTATTATTATTAAAGATAGAATCCCAAACATTTAAAATTCCACAATTATTAATGCAACCAGGTTCTGTGTATCCGTAATTGTTTTCAAAAGTACAATTTCTTACATTCATAATAACTGCAGTAGTTGAACTTGCATTGTGATTTGTTATCACTCCAAATGCTGCATTACAATTCCTGAAAACACAATTAGTGATGTTCATAGTTCCTTCATTATTGTATATTACGGAATTGTGACCAGTATCTGATGCATTGACATTTTCGAAAGTACATCCTTTTATGACAGTTGTGCCTGAAGTCAGCATTTGCATTACCATAGTGGTTGACAAGTCCTTAAATTTCACATTTTCGAAAGTTATGTGATAGGTTGTATTGGAACCGTAGAATGGAATTCCTGAATAACTTCCGGTAATGTAACTAGTAGAGGTACCTACAATTTTTGCATTGTTTCCGAATACAATTTGGCTATCTGGTGTGTAATTAACATTGCTAGCTAAATTGATTGTTTTGTCTCCGCTAGAACTCGCATTTCCTGCAAGCTGTGCCCAATTGTTAACAGTGACAGTAGTTGCCCTTGTGTTTCCTTCTTCATCGTTTGTCTCTATGGATACATCAGACTGATCTGCCTCTGAATCTGCATCGGCAGGTTCGGCTGAAATGATATCGTCCGTTGGCAAGTCTGCATCGACAGCTTCATCTGTGATGACCACATCATCGATAGCATCACCAACAGCATCTGTTGATATGTCTTCTGCCGCACTTGCGGCCCCCACGAGACAACAGAGAAGCACTAAAAAAATGGCTAAAAATTTCATTTTCATTTTTCTTTTCCTCCATATTTCATTCCTTATAATTCCCCTTCCTTTCAGTTTTCAAAGGAGAAAAAATATTAAAGACCCAATTTTATACAACTTATTTTGGTAGGTATAAAATTTTTATGTGTTTCTATGTAAAACACATAAAAAATTTGCCCAAACCTATAAAACTCTAATGAAAATTGGTTAAAAATTAAAGTTTAATAAAATTTATTAAATCAAAATTGATAAATTAGACCCTTATTATCAAATATATTTGATAGCATATAAAATAAATTTTATATAATAATATATGGGTATGTATATATTTAAATGTTTCCAAACAGTTCTGCATATTATAAATATTGCATAAAAAACCAGTTTTTATTTAATAAAAATATCATTTTCTTTTTTTTTTTTTTCGTTTATAAATTATAAAAATAGTTGTAC
>NZ_CALDKF010000095.1 GCF_937898925.1 uncultured Methanobrevibacter sp. | reverse complement strand
GCTGCTGCTGTACGTGAAGCCAAGAAGTGTATCGAGACAGGCGAAGAAAAGGTTATCCTCTTCAACCTCTCGGGTCACGGTTTGATTGATATGGCATCATACGACCAGTATTTTGCGGGTAACTTGGTAAACCATGAGTTGAAAGAAGAAGATATCGAGAAGATGGCTCATACCGCTTGCTACGGCAACGGACGAACCGGAAAGATCGGTGGATTTGTTGCACTGGAGCAGAAGGATGTTGAGGCGATTTATCGGTTGATGCTGTAATATTGTTGTCGAAGAGGGGAAGCACTGGAATTTCTATCTGTGAGGCGCTTTCCTCATTGTCGGTCGGACAATCTTTATATATTGCATCCGTGACCCGTTCTCACTTGGGCCGGGATGCAGCGCCACTAAATATTCCGTCTTCGCTCTGCTTGTCGGAATATAAGTGTCGGCATCCCTCTACAGTCACGGATTGCAATAATATAAAGCTTGTCCTTCCTCGACACTGTAGTTGATATCACAGATATAATTCACAGTACTTTCCTCTCCTCGAATCAAAAAAATCAAGAGCATCACGACGATAAATCGCGGTGCTCTTGCTAGTTATTGAGTAAGTTTGTTATAGTATAACTTCCATTCCGACTTTCTGTGGAACGAGTCCCATGGCTTCGTAGAAGCGCATGGCGGATTCGTTGCAGCTCCAGACGTTGAGGGTGACGTTGTAGCAGTTCTGCTCTTTTGCAAAGGCGAGGACGTGCTTGTAAAGGGCGGAACCGACGTGTTGTCCGCGCATAGTTTCGTCAACGCAGAGGTCATCGATGTAGAGGGTCTTTACATCGGTCAGGATGTTGTGTCCTACGTGCTGCTGGAAAATGCAGAAAGCGTATCCCATCATGTTGTCGTTTTCATCGACTGCAACAAAGATAGGGGTTTTATCATCACGGATGATAGCGTACAGCTCGTCATCCGTGTATTTTTTTGCGCCGTATTTGAACAGGTCTGGGCGTCCGTTGTGATGGACGAGGCAGACCTGCAGTAATAGCCGGTTCAGGCCGTCAAGGTCAGTGTTTTTTGCTCTTCGGATTATCATAGGTGCCTCCGTTATTTTTCTTTTTTAAACACTTTTAACACTCATCATTTCAATTTTTATCAATCATTACTAATTTTTATTAATTTTTAAAAAAAATATTAAACTTTAAATTATATGAAAAATAAAAATCTAATTTAGAAAAATAAATAGAAATTAATTTTTTAATTAAATAAAAATTATAATAATATTATTTTAAAGTTTTAGGTGATTTAATGGTAGATGCAGAAAAGGCAAAACAACCTAAAGTAAAAAAGAATAAAAATTCTAATTTACCTGATATAAATTTAAAATCATTGATTTTCGGTGCAGCGGCATATGCATTTTTCCCACTTGTTGCAACCCAATATGGAATAGATCTTTTAATGGCATTTGCAGCTATTGGTCCTCTTTATATCGGTTATGAAGCAAAATCATACCTTAAAGCTGTTCTTTTAGGTATTGTAGGTGCAACACCACTTCTTTACTTGACATTTGCAGGATTTTTAGGAGCATACACTCCAACAGAAATGGGAGACTTGATTACTAGTGTTGCAATACTTGGTCTTGGTGCATTGATGGCATTCTTTGGAGCTTACCTTTACCAAGAAAGAGCAAAAGCTAAAGAGGAATATGACATTGCAAAAGGCACCAAAGGAACTAAAAATGTCCCTGTTAAGCCAAAAGAGAAAAAATTCGAAGATACCGGTAATGTTAAAAAGAACATTGCTAACTTATTCCTTCCAAAAGGCAGAAGGAAAAAATAAATTAAATTCAATGAATTCCATTTGGAATTCTCACTTCTTTTTTTATAATTTTTTTACACTCAAATAACAAACTATTTTTTTCAATTTTAAAGACTTAAATTACAGGATATTCTAATTTTATAACTGATTAAAAAGAGCAAGGAACATTAGAATATTTATAAAAAAGAGTAAAAAGAGTAAAAAGAGTAAAAAAAGTAAAAAAAGTAAAAAAAGTATAAAAAAAGTTAAAAAAAAGAAATAAAAATTAAAAAAAATAGTTGAAAAAGTTTTGATCAAACTTTTTCCAAAAGTTTGTAAGATTATGTAATAATCTTTTCAAATCCGCCGTTTTCGAGTGCCATTTTAATTTCACGTGCAACTCTTCTTCCCATACTCATACCTTCACCATATTTGAGGTAACTGTAAGAGGAACCTTCCATGAAAGTATTAGTACCACCGTCAGTTCTTGCACTTGTTTCAAATACAACAACTTCAAGGTTATCGTTTACAAGAGTTTGGATACAGAATGGGCCGTTTAAACCAGGTTTTACTAATTCTGCAGCACTTTTAACTAATTTGTCACCGATTTCAAATGCTTGTGGAAGCAATGATTCTCTCATTACAACTGGGTGGTTACCAGTTACAACATAGGATGGGCTGATGTCAATGGATAATTGGTCTTTAGCAGGCATTCTTACGAATCCATCAATACTGGATTCATATCTGCTGTCCATACCCATAAGTTCAACTTCATCATTCAATGCTGAGTAGAAGTAGTGGATACAGTAGTTACAACCAGACACATACTCTTCAATGTGAGCTTGTTCCACATCTGCATCTTCAATCCATCCACGTTCTTTCATTGCATCAATCTTTTCATTAAATTCTTCAGGAGATGAAGCTACAAAGTATCCTCTTCCACCTCTTGCTCCAGGGAATTTAACCATTACAGCACGGTCAATTTCAGCAGGGTCATCGTATTTCATTGGGATTCTGATTTTACCGTTTACGAGCAATTGTCTTTCCAAGTCTCTTTCAGCTTCCCATCTTAAGATGTCTCTGTTACCAAACATTGGTACATTGAACTTATCTTCAACATTATCCAAACCTGCATATGCAACAAAGGATCCATGAGGGATAACAATTGCGTTCATGTCTCTTAATTTTTGTTGAACATCTTCATTTACAATGTCTTCGAATTTATCTACAATGATGTATTCATCTGCAACATCAAAACGTTGATAAGGTACTTCTCTACCCTTTGCACAAACAATAGCAGTTCTAAATCCTTCTTGTTTAGCACCATTAAGAATATGTAAAGAGGTGTGACTACCTAAAGTAGCGATAGTGATATTGTCCTTATCATACCCTTCCAAAATCTCCAATATTTTTTCTTTACTAACTTTTCCCATTTTTAATCTCCCGAACTAATATTTTTCAGAAATCAACTAAAAGATAAAAATTATTTATCAATAATTATATTATATTTTTATAAACTTATAAAGTTTTATTATTAAATTTTAATTCATATATTATAGAACTAAAATAATGGTAAGAAGATGAGCATGATAATGATGAAATAGCAATTTTCTAAAAAACTATATAATCAATATTACACAAACTTATTATTGTTAGACGAAAACGAATAAATCATTTCAAAATATTGATGATGAATTTCATCAGAATTATTTTAAAATTACTATTTAAAGTGAAAATATGTTGATTGGATTAATATCAGATACCCATATTCCAGATAGGAGAGTTAAGCTTCCTCAAAAGGTTTTGGAAACCTTTGAAGGAGTTGACTTGATCATTCATGCAGGAGACATAACCAGCCAAAGCGTTATAGATGAATTGGAGACAATAGCTCCTGTAGTTGCTGTTGAAGGGAATATGGATAGGGTTCATGGAGAAATTGATCTTCCACCTTCTAAAGTCATAGAAGCAGAAGGCCATAAGATTGGAGTGATACATGGAGAAGTTTATCCAAGAGGGGATACACAACAATTATATTACCATGCATTGCAATTGGAAGTAGATATTCTTGTAAGTGGACATTCACATATTGCACAAATTGAAAAGATTAAAAATGTCATTTTAGTAAATCCGGGAAGTCCAACAAACCCAAGATTATCAGACCCATCAGTTGCATTGATGGAAATTAACGGCAATGACATAAGCATAGAATTCATTCAAACTGGAAGGCCTGTCTGTTCTGCATTGAATTTTTATGAAGAGAAGGCGAAAAAGGATAAGAAGAGGGATTGAAATGGGAAGCAGATGGCAAGTGGAAAAGAAGAATGACCCTTATTACAAAAGAGCTAAAAGTGAAGAGTATCGTTCAAGAGCATCATATAAGCTTAAGCAACTTGATAAGAAATACAAGATCATTAAGGAAGGGGACACTGTAGTGGACTTAGGTGCTGCTCCAGGCGGATGGTCCCAGGTGGCATTGGAAAAGGTAGGCGAAGAGGGAATCGTTGTAGGAGTCGATTTAAATAGAATCAAGCCATTCCACGAACCTAATTATTATGGAATCAGAGGGGACTTCACAAAAGAAATCGTTCAGGAAAAGATAATGGAATTGACAAACGGTAAAGTGAAGGTTCTAATGTCAGATGCTGCACCTTCATTGACTGGAGTGAAAGACCTCGACCATTTAAGGTCTGTAGACCTTGTTGAGACCGTGTTCAAGATTGCAGATAATATCCTTGAAACCGAAGGAAATCTAGTGATCAAGGCATTTCAAGGTTCAGAATACAAACGTCTTTTAGACAGCATAAAATACGATTTCAGAAAGGTCAAATCAACTAAACCTCCATCCTCAAGACAAAAAAGCAAGGAAATGTATATTGTAGGTTTAGGCTATAGAAAAGGGCCTAAAAAGAAAAAATAATTATAAATCAAAATAGTCAAAAATTTTTAAAATAGTTTAAATAGTGAAAAAATAGCTATTAAACTGTTAAAAATATAAAAAATCTAAAAAAAATAAAAACTGAAAACTAAAAAATAAAAACTAAAAAAAGAAAGTTAAATAAAAAATTTATTTAACTGATAAACTGTTATAAGCTTCTTGAGCTATTTTTAAATCGTCTCTTGCTAGTTGTAATCTTTTATCAACTTCTGAAGCCGGTTTATTCATAGATAATGCACTCTCAACATCACTTATATCATTTTTAACTCTTACAAGTTCCACTTGTGCATTCACATATTCTCTTTCTAAAGTGATATTGTTCATCATATAAATCTTATTACCAGTTTCATTATATTGAACTTCCAAATTAGAATAATTATTCTTCAATTCAGCTAACTGGTCATATTGAGTACCTGAAGAAATTCCTCCAGTTAAACTAGAAGAAACTACGCTAAAACCAACATAAGCAACTGCCGCAACAGTAGCTATAATCATTATCACTCCTAAAACAGAAATTAACATAGAAGTTGATTTGAATAGACCCAATCTTGATTTTCTCATAAATTCACCATAATATTATTTAAAAAGTAAATAGCATTATTATTAATTTTAATTTTACACATATTTAAAATTATCAATTTATATTGGTGTTTTAACGAAATAAAGACAATATTCCAATATAGTTCTGTCAATTTCTATAAAAAATTATAACGAAACTGGAACAATTTTTCAATGCGATTATAATGAAAAATTAAAAAATTAAATAAACTTTTATAATATTAAATATAAAAACTATATTACAATGAATTCCACTAACAAAACAAAAGCATCACTTGCACAATTTGAAGAATTTTTCTCAACAATTTACAAGGATGATGTATTAGAAATATTAGAAAAATATCCTGATGAAAGGTCACTTACAGTCAATTACGAAGACTTAGAGAAGTTTGATCCGGATTTAGCTGACTTATTGATAACAAAGCCTGAAGAGGTTATTGCAGCTTCACAAAAGGCTATTAAAAATATCGATCCGTTGATGAAGGAAGATATGAAATTGAACATCAGATTTGAAAATCTTACAAACAACATTCCATTAAGCGATTTATTGAGCGAATACATTGGAAACTTTGTATCTGCTGATGGAATTGTGAGAAAAACTGATGAGATTCGTCCACGTATTGAAACAGCAAAATTCGAATGCAGAGGTTGCGCGAGAATACAAGATGTGGAACAAAACTCTGGAACCCGCATTATTGAACCTTCATTATGTCCAGACTGCGGTGGAAGATCCTTTAGATTGCTTCAAGAGGATTCCAAATACATTGATACACAAAGTGCCAGAATGCAGGAACCTTTGGAAAACCTATCTGGAGGAACCGAACCAAAACAAATGCTTATGGTTTTAGAGAATGATTTGGTAGATGAATTGAATCCTGGTGATAAAGTTAGAATCACAGGAATACTAAAGACATTTAGGGAAGAAAGAAGTGGAAAATTCAAAAACTACATCTATGTAAATCATATCGAGCCATTGGAACAGGAATTTGAGGAATTGGAACTTAGTGAAGAGGATGAAGAAAAAATCTTGGAATTATCTAGAGATCCTCATATACATGATAAAATCATTAACTCCACTGCACCTTCAATCAAAGGTCATAGAGATGTAAAGGAAGCTATTGCATTGCAGCTCTTTGGTGGAACAGTGCAACAATTAGAAGATGGAACTCGTTTAAGAGGAGACCTTCACATCCTTATTGTCGGGGACCCAGGTATCGGTAAGTCCCAAATACTTAAATACGTTTCAAAATTAGCTCCAAGAAGTGTTTACACCAGCGGTAAAGGTACATCCGGTGCTGGATTAACTGCAGCGGCAGTTAGAGATGAACTTGGAGGATGGTCTCTTGAAGCAGGTGCATTGGTACTTGGGGACCAAGGTAACGTATGTGTTGACGAATTGGATAAAATGCGCTCAGAAGACCGTTCAGCGCTCCACGAAGCATTGGAACAGCAAACTGTAAGTATTGCAAAAGCAGGAATTATGGCAACTTTAAATTCAAGATGTTCAGTTCTTGCAGCTGCAAACCCTAAATTCGGTACATTTGACCAATATAAAACTTTAGCAAACCAAATTGACTTGCCTTCACCGATTCTTTCTCGTTTCGACTTGATATTTGTAATTGAAGACAAGCCAGATGTTGAAAAGGATAGGGAATTGGCTCAGCATATTCTTAAGACTCACCAGTACTCTAACATAGCATATGATATAGAGCCAGAGCTTTTGAGAAAATATATCGCTTATGCACGTAAAAATATCCATCCTGTACTTACAGATGCGGCAAATAAGGTATTGGAAGAGTTTTATGTATCTGTGAGAACTGGAGGCATGGAAGAGGGCACTCCTGTACCTATCACTCCAAGGCAATTGGAAGCAACCATTCGTTTAGCTGAAGCAAGTGCAAAACTTCAACTTAAAAATGAGGTGGAAGCTTCAGATGCTCACAGAGCAATCAGCTTACAAAAAAGATGTTTAGAGAAAATCGGAATGGATCCTGACACCGGTAAAATCGATATTGCAAGAGTTGAAGGAAGAACTCCAACATCTGAAAGAGATAAGATGCGTATCGTACAACAAGCAATCAAAGCATTGGAAGAAGAATTCGTTGATGTCCCAGTGAATATTCTCAAAGAGCATCTTGCTGAAAACCATGATATGAGTGAAGAGAAAACAGATGAAATCCTAAGAACACTCAAAGCCAAAGGTCTTACTTACGAACCACGTCATGGTCTTGTAAGACTACTTGAAGATTAAGTGGTCAAGACTGTAAATAAAATTAAATTTTATGCTTGATAAATATCAGGCATTTTTTCTATTTTTTATTTTCAAAATTTCAATGAAATTTTAATAAATTTATCAAAAATAAAAAGATTTTTCTTTATATAAATTATTATATAATAAATACATTAATAAATGATAAAACATATATTTTATATTAATATAACTCAAATACTAATTTTATAAAAACTTATCATAAATTTTATTTGATTATACTTACTTTAAATTAATTTTACTATTCCAAAGAGGTGAAAAAATGGACGATTATGAAAACTTATTAAACAGAGCTATTGATCAATTGCCTCCTGAGGTATTTGAAACAAAAAGATTCGAACCTGTAAAAGCATACTCTGTTATTCAAGGTAATAGGACCTTTATTCAAAATTTCAAAGATGTGGCAGACTCCTTAAACAGAGACCCACAACACGTATTAAAATACTTATTAAGAGAATTAGGTACTGCAGGTAACTTAGAAGGAGTAAGAGCAATCTTGCAAGGTAAATTCAATCATTTCCTAATCAATGAGAGAATCGATGAATACATTGAAAAATACGTTATCTGTCATGAATGTAACAGACCAGATACTCAAATCATAAGAGAAGACAGAATCTTTATCTTAAAATGTGCAGCATGTGGTGCAAAAGCTCCACTTAAGCCATTATAAATTCTCTTCTTTTATATTTTTTATTTTTAAAAAAATTAAATAGCTATTTAAACTTAAACTAAATCATTAATTTTATTCAATTTTTACATCTTATGAGTGTTTTAAAATGTTTTGTCCAGAATGTGGTGCAACAGACGTTGAAATGATAGATGGAATCTGCAAAAACTGTTTTTTAAAGAAATTCCAACTTATGGAAATTCCGGAAAATATCACTGTAACCATCTGCAAGCACTGCAATGCCAAATTAGAAGAGGGGAAATGGAAAGATGAGTACATTCCTGAAGAGGAAATCATCTATAGAGCATTGGAGAGAAACATAACCATTTCCGACTTGGCTGAAAATGAAGAGATAGAACTTGAAATCGACCAGATGCGAGGAACAATTGCAGAATGTTATGTTGAAGCTGTTGCAACTGTTTTAGGAGAAGAAGTGGTTGAAACACACACTCCAGATGTAAAGATTAATTATTCAGTTTGCCCTGACTGCAGTAAAAGAAATGCAGGATACTATGAGGCAGCAATTCAATTGCGTGCCGATGATAGGGAACTTAAAGATGAAGAAATAGCTATTGCTGAAGAGATAATCAATAGAACCCTTGATAAGCAATTCAAAAAGGACAAATTGGCTTATATTCCTCAAGTTGCAAAGCTTAAGGAAGGAAATGACTATTACATTGGATCTTTAAAATCTGCAAAAAAGGTTGTAGAGCATCTTAAAGAGGAATTTGGAGGAACCACTAAAGAATCTCCAAGACTCATAAGTGAAGACAAGTCCACAGGAAAAGGATTATATAGAATTTGGATAGCATTAAGACTTCCAAAATTCGTTAAGGAAGATTTCGTAAAATATCATGATAACGTTTATCAAGTGAGCGATGTTGATGGAAACAGGATTCAAGTCATAAACCTGGAAAATCAAGACATAATATCTTTAAAATGGAGAGAATACGATTCCATAGAAAAAATAGAGCATTTGGAAGGAGTTCAAAAAGCGATTGTTACAGCAAAATCTCCAAATGCACTTCAGATTCTTGATCCTGATGACTATAGTCCAATCGATTTGGAAATGACTGAAAAATTAGAGAAAATCAATATCAGCGAAGAGATTGATGTAATCAAAATAGATGGAAAAATCTATATAATCTAAAATTATAGCAAAAAATCATAATTATAATAATTATCTAATAACCAATAAATAACCAATTACAAAAACAAAAGTGTGATTACATGAACATTGAAGAAAAAATTGAATTAATTCAAGAAGGAACTTTAGAAATCATTGATGTAGATGAATTGAAAGAAAAGCTTGAAAAAGAGCATCCTATTGCTTATACTGGATATGAACCTTCTGGAAAAATTCATTTAGGTCATGCAGTAACAATAATGAAACTTAAACAATTACAAGACTTAGGATTTAAAATCAAAATCTTGCTTGCAGATTATCATGCTTTCTTGAATGGAAAAGGAACTGTAGAGGAAATAGCTGAAACTGCAGAATACAATAAAAGATGCTTCCAAGGATTAGGACTCGCTGATGACACTGAATACATTTTAGGTTCCTCTTTCCAAACCGGAAGCGAATACACCAATGACGTTTACCAATTAGCTACTTTAACCACCTTAAAAAGGGCAAAAAGAAGTATGGATCAAGTCAGCAGACATGATGACAATCCAAAAGTGGCTAGTGTAGTTTATCCATTGATGCAAACTGCAGACATGTCAGCTTTAGAAGTGGATGTTGCTTTAGGAGGTATGGAACAAAGAAAAATCCAAATGTTAGCAAGGGAAAACTTGCCTAGAATAGGAAAAGAAGCTCCTGTCTGTATTCACACTCCTTTGATTCATGGTCTTGACGGTGATGACAAGATGTCCTCAAGCAAAGGAAACTACATAGCTGTTGATGATGATGAAAAGACTATCAAGGATAAAATCAAGAAAAGCTACTGTCCAATGGGAGAAACTGAAGGAAACCCTATTTTGGAAATTGCAGACCATTTCGTTTTCTCACAACAAGACACTTTGCTTATAGAAAGACCTGAGAAATTCGGTGGAAATCTTGAACTCAACAAAGATGAACTATACACAATGTATGGGGAAGAAAACTTACACCCAATGGACTTGAAGAATGCAATTACACAATACTTGATTGATTTCTTAAAACCAGTTAGAGAATTTATGGAGTCACAAGAGTAATTAAAATAAAATTAAAAAATTATAATTATTAATTTTTAAAAAAAGATTAAAAAGAGGGATAGAATGGAAGAAGAACCAGTATATGAAATGAAACTTACCAACGGTATTGGAGAACAAATGCTTGCTCATGTTATTGAACAGTTCGATGTTGAGTTGAAGCAAACTGAATTTGGACCAAAACTTCTAGGTACAAAAGAAGAGCTTGAAAAAGCACAAGATTACATTGTTAAAGTAATGAAAGAAAGATTAGACGAATTAGATAGAAGATAATCTAATTAAAAAAAAGAATTAGACAAATAATCTAATTTGCTTTCTTACTTTTTTTATTTAAGCTATGCAATCTTTGCAAATGTCAAATAATGGAGCCACAGCTTTTTTTATATCAGAAGACACTTTATTCGGACCATTATTCGCATCAATTATTTTAATATTATCATTAGATTTGGCCAAGTCCAAATAGTTTTGTTTAACTCCAGTTAAAAACTCTTCATTTTCAAATTCATCAGTTCCATCACATCTTTGAACAGATTTTTTGACATCCAAATCCAAGAGCAAAACCAAATCAGGAATCTTAGCATATTTATTTATCTCTTTAATCCATTCTTGAGGACTTTGATAAGCCAAACTTGAATAGAAAGATCTGTCACTGATTACAACAGTACTTTCATTTTCCAATCTTTCAATTTTATCCATTAGCATCATTCTATCTGCTGCAAATAACAATCCCAAGGTCTTTTGCATAGAATCGGATTCAGCATCAGATCTGGTCAATAGCTGACGAATGAGCTTGCCCACTTCCATATCTGTAGGTTCAACAATTGTCTCTACGTTTAAACCGTTATTCTCTAACCATTCCTTTAGGAGTTTAATCTGAGTTGATTTTCCAGCACCATCTATTCCTTCCAATACAATATACATAAGATAGAATTTATTTTTAAGAATATATAATTTTATTGTAATTTTAATTATTTTCAAAAGCTACCCTAAAAAAACAATACATTATCTTATTTAATATTAAAAACATTATATAATAAAATTAACATATTTATTAATAGTTAAACTATTTAAAAAAAAATAATCTGAATTTCTTAAATTAAATAGCTAAAAAATACTGAAAATCATAAGATACAATCAAAACTTAAAATCAAAATTATAGGAGATTACTTAATGACATTACCTGAATTATTGGCACCTGCAGGAGACTATGACATATTGGTCACAGCAATCAATGCAGGAGCTGATGCAGTATACATATCTGGAGAAAGGTTTGGAGCAAGAGCATTTGCCAAAAACTTCACTCTGGAAGAGATAGAGAAAAGTGTGGAATACGCTCACTTGAATGGAGCGAAAATACATGTAACCGTAAACACCTTGATAAACAACTTTGAAGTCATAAACGTTGTCAAGTACTTATTCTACCTATACAAAATAGGCGTTGATGCGGTAATTGTACAGGACTTGGGAATCATTGAACTCATTAAAAACCTAATCCCTGGACTTGAAGTCCATGCTTCCACACAAATGACATTAAGCGATTATGATTGTATATTATGGGCTGTTGAAAACAATATCTCAAGGATAGTCTTCCCACGTGAAATAAGCGTTGATAAGATATCTGAAATATCTAAAAAATTGCAGGAATCCAACATCAATATGGAGCTTGAAGTCTTTGGACATGGAGCTCTTTGCTACTGTTTCAGTGGAAACTGCTACATTTCATCATACAACAGCGGACGTAGTGGAAACAGAGGAGCATGTGCACAGCCTTGCCGTAAGCAATACAAATTGAAATACAAAAACTACAATGTTGGAAACGGTTACCTCCTTTCAACTCACGATCTTGCGGTTTACAAAGGATTAGACAGGATAGAAGACGCAGGGGTCTTTTCACTAAAGCTTGAAGGAAGAATGAAATCTGCAGATTACGTTGGAACAATCACAAATGCATACAGACATTTGATTGATGGTGATGAAGGAGATTATGACAAGGATTTAAGTCTCGTTTTCAATAGGCAATTCACTGATGGTTATATCCTTAATCAAAAGCCGGGACAGGTTTTAGGAAGAGAAAGTTCTGGCCACGAAGGAGTTTACATTGGAAAAATCACAGAAAAGAAAGGGGATTTAATCACAATAGCTAAGGAAAATGATGAATTCAAGATAAACCTTGACATCGGCGATGGAATCGGATTCAAATACAAGGACAAAATCAAAGGAATCTACATCGACAACATCAAGGAACAAACTGATGAATACATAAAGCTTGAAACAACAAGAAATGTCCGTGAAGGGGATAAGGTTCTCTTAAGCTATTCCAAGTCAACTCATGATAACCTTAAGAAATTCAAAAGCGAAACCATTAAGCAAAACATACCATTGGATTTGGACATCAAATGGACAGAAGATTTGAGACTTAACATCGGCGCTAAATTCAAGATTGTCGAAAAGGGAATAAACAATGAAAACAAGGAAGAGGAGTTCAACTTCAGATACATCTCAGAAACCAGATTTGAACCTGCACAAAAAAGACCTGTAAGCATTGAAGACATTGAAAAGCAAATGCTTAAAACCGGTTCAACATCATTTTACATCAACAACTTAACCATAAATGGAATGCCTGAAAACAGCTTTGTGCCAATTGGAAAGCTTAATAAGATTAGACGCCAAGTATTGGATAAGGCTACTGAATTATTATTGGACTATTATAAGCCAGATAAAAAGGAAATCAGGAAAACAAACAAACTTATTAGTCAATTTGTAAAGGAATACAAAACTTATACTGGCATTCCAGTTAGAAATGAAAAATTGAATCTTTCAATATTTGCAGACAATTTGGAACTTTTAAAGATGACTTCCAAATTGCCGATTCATAAGTATTTCTTCGATCCGTCCTTTTCATACAAAAGTCAAGAGGAATACTTTAAAAACATCAAGGATTTACTCAAAGAAGCATATTCCATCGTTTATAAAGGTAAGGAAAATAAGGAAGACAAATTGGTATTGGTCTTGTCATCATTCATAAGCGATGAGGAAATAGAAAGAATCAGCAAAATCATTGATGAACTGGAAGAAGAGAATATCAGAATTCCAATTATGTATGACACTCCAGGAATAGCTAAAAGCTTTAAGAACAAAGTTTATGGAAATCATAACCTAAATGTCTGGAATAGCTATAATGTCAAGAACTTATCTGATGCTGGATTTAAAAGCATAATATTGTCTTCAGAATTGTCACATACAGAAATTAAGGAATTAGTCAGCAAATACCAATTCATCAAAGGAAATGAAGATGTAGACTTGAACATAATCATCCAAGGAAACCTTGAAGTGATGAGCAGTAAGGATGACTTTTCAAACCTTAATGATGGAAAAGACTTCATAGTCAAGGACTCTTCAGATTATGCAATCCTTGAAGACCAAAAACGTAAGAAATTCAAATATAAGGTTGTATTCGATTACAATATGCACAGCCATTTCATAAACAAGGACTGCTTATGCCTAATTGATGAAGTGGAACTGATTAAGGACACTGGAGTGAACTCCTGCATAATCGATTGCAGATTCTCTTCTCCTCAATACAGCTCAACAATTGTCTCACTTTATTCACAGGCATTAAAGGAAGACAACACTTACGATTTAGACTTATTAAAAGAACAAATTAAGAACATTACATTATCAAGATTGAATAAAGGAAACTTCATTAATGGAAGGATACATGAAAAGTCTTGTTAAATTAATACTCGAGGAAAAACAATGAAATTACCTGAATTATTGGCACCTGTAGGATCTGCAGAGCATTTGAAGCTAGCAATATTATCTGGTGCAAATTCCATTTATCTCTCTGGGGAGAACTTCGGAGCAAGGAAATTTGCAGAAAACTTCACAGTACCAGAAATAAGAGAAGCAGTGAAATATGCTCATTTGCATAATGTAAAAGTTTATGTTACAGTCAATATCCTAATCAAGGAAGGTGAATTGGAAAAAGTGTCAAATTACCTTTTGGAATTATATAAGATAGGTGTTGATGCAGTTCTCATTCAAGATGTCGGTCTTGTAAAAATCATTAATGAAAACATTCCAAAGCTTACAATACATGCTTCAACCCAAATGAACCTCCACAACATTGAAGGAATCAAATGGGCATCAGAACATAACATTAAAAGAGTTGTTCTTCCAAGAGAAACTGAAATGAACGAATTGAAGGAAATTATCGAATATGCACATTCTTTAGGTATCGAAATAGAGATATTTGCTCATGGAGCATTATGCTACAGCTATTCAGGACATTGCTTACTATCTTCCATGCAAGGTGGAAGAAGCGGAAACAGAGGAACCTGCGCTCAACCTTGCAGGGAAAAGTATGAATTGAACATCAACAAAGGCAAAAGGATCAATCCTAAAAATGAAGGGGATTACCTTTTATCACCAAGAGACTTATCCTTGTTTGAGCATCTTGATGAAATAGCGAGTCTTGAAGTTGACAGCATAAAGATAGAAGGCAGGATGAGGAGCAATGATTATGTTGCAACTGTCATCAAAAACTATAGGAAAAGACTCAATAAATTAAGATATGACAAAACAAGCCAAGCTTTGAACAGAAACATCAAGGAATTGGAAAGAAAAAGCAAAGGAAAGAAAGGAAGAAGCACTGACTTGAAAAAGGCACAGGATAAGGAAAACATTGCTAAACTGAAAGCTGAGCAGAAATTGGAAAACCTTGAATCCCTTGAAGAGCTTGAATTGGTGTTCAATAGAGAGTTTACAACCGGCCATCTCATTCCTAAAAACAATCCTATGATCATGAACAGGAAAAAACCAGGGCATCAAGGATTATACATTGGAAAAATACATAGATACAATCCTCAAACTGAAGAGATTCATATTTTGCTAAAGGAAAATCTAATCCACATCCCAGAAAAGGGAGACGGAATACTAATCGAAACCAATCCTAATTTGGAACTTGAAAATAATCAAAATAATGCAGAAAATAGCTCTAAAGAAAATAAAAGATCAAAAACAAAACAGGATAAAAGAGCTAAAAGGAAAGAGAAAAGAACCAGAAAGGAAATTAATCGGAATAATCAAGATAATCAAGGAAATCAAAATAATGGATTCATTCAAACCTATGGATTTGACATTTCTTCAAAACCAGTCCTAAAGGACTCAAAAGACAAACATTGGAGAAAACGGGAAAAGGACAAGGACATTGAAGGAAAACTCCTAGTCATAAAAAGAGTCAGAGAAAACAGAAGACTTAATTTCCCACTTCCAAAAGGTTCAAAGGTTTATCTTACCAAGAAAAACTCATTATTGAATGAAGTGAAGGATCTCCACCATAAGAAGGAGAACCATTACATCAAGAAATCATTGCTTGAACTTTACTTTAGAATAGACAGCGACAATTATCCTCATTTAAAGGGCAATTTGAAATTGGATAACGGCAAGGTAATCACATTAAAGGTCAAAGGGGAAACTCCTTGGGAAGAGGCAATCAAGAAGCCAATATCCAATGAGACAATCAAAAAGCAATTGCTGAAGATTGGAGACTTGCCTTATTACATTGAAAAGATTACAATAAACAATAATAAAAGCTTATTCAGTCCAATAAGTGAAATCAATGAACTTAGAAGAAGATTCTTCAATGAGCTTGAAGAGGAAATAATAGCAAGCTACAAGCCAAAAGAGGAAGATGTGAAAATAGCTGAAGAAAACATCAATAGCTTAAATGAGGATTTGAGAAAAAGAATTGATTTGAAATCAAAAGTTGAAAGTGAAGAAAATGACTATAATCTATCTGCATATATCAATAGCTTGGAAATCCTAAAAGAATTAAGCAAGAAAGAATCTGTTTTTAATAGAATCTATTTGGAAATTCCTCCAAACAAGGACTTTGAAGAGATTAGCCAAGAGATTATTGAAAACAAATCACTTCAGGAACATGAATTGAACATAAGCTACTGCGTAAATTTCCTAAAAGAAGCTATTGAAATTTCCAAAGATCAGGATTATGAATTAATTTGGAAACTTCCAGACATTGCACACAAGCAATCCAAGGAATCCATAATCAAGATTATAGGAATCCTTAAAAAGATGAATATGCATATTGACATAATGACCAGTTCAATTGGATTGGACGATTCATTAAAAGACAAGTTTGATGTGGAACTTTATGGAAATTATCCAATTAATGCATATAATATAGAAACCCTATTGGAGTTGAATAATTATAAAACCTTATCCATATCTCCTGAAATATATAAGAAAAACATGAAGGATTTAATGGAAGATTACTATAAGGAAATGTCAAAAGACACTGAACTTCCAGAATTGGAACTCTTGGTTCATGGAAATATAGAATCAATGATAACAAGGAAGGAACTGGTTTCCAAAAAGCAATTGAAACTCATAAGCAAATACAATCAAAAGCAAAGAAAATTAAATAAGAACTTCAAGGAAAGCGATTATTACATTGATTCAAATGAATACTATCTCAAAAACAGAAGAGACCAATATTATCCAATCAAAACCAATTTGAATGAGGATACTTTAATCATATTGAACTGCGAAGAGCTTTGCTTGCTTGATGAAATTGATTACTTGAAATCAATAGGAATCTCCAGCTTTTCAATAGATGCAAGATGGAAATCCTTAGACTACATCAATGACATTGGAAAAGTCTATAGAGGCATCATTGATGGTGAAACTAATATGGATGAATCTAAAAGAATCATTGATGAACATTGCCCTGCTTTGACAAAAGCAAACTTTGAAAAAGGATTGAAATAATAAAAACTTATGATTTTTCATTATTACAACAATATTCTAATCAAATTAAAATGCAAATCATTGAAAATCAAAAGATTTAAAAATTAATATAAAAATAAAAAAAATTAACTATATATTAAAATAATAACAAAAACACTTAAAATTAATTTACTTTCTCATATTCATGAAATGAGGTAATCGTATGGAAGGAGCGCAATTACAAAACATAAAGGGAATTGGAGATAAATTATCCCAAAAGATCATCGATGAATTAGGAGGGGAAGATGAGTTAAATCAAGTTATTGAAAACCTTGATTTAGAGAGATTGATCAATATTGAGGGAATCAGCCAAAGGAAAGCCATTGAAATAATGAATCAATTAATCGGAAATCCTGCTCAAAAATTCCTGAAAAGCGATAGGGCAATCCAACTTTACGAGGAAATCATTGAAAAGATTGTAAGCTATTCAAATACAAGTTATGCCAAAAACAGAATTTTGCTCCTTGCTCCTATAAAAGATGAGGAAATCATCGAAGAACGATTGAATTTTGTAATGAATGCTAAAGAAAAGGTAAGCGAATTGCCTCTATATGAATTGGATAAGCTAATGAAACACCTACATGAGCCAAAGCAATCCAAACCTAATTATGATGCAAGCAAAGCAATTCTTGTAGAAAGCAATGAAGATGCCGATTATTTAATGGATCTTGGATTGAACAGATACTACACAATATTGACTGCATCAGATTCACCATTCTTCCAGGAAGAATTGAGAGGATATGAGTTGATCTATTACATTTACACTGAAGGATTCCTTGACCTTGGCGATATGCCTAACCTAATCATGATAAACAAGGATGCTCCTATCTATCAGCTTGTACCTGAAGTTATTTTAGACTACTTCAAGGAAAACAGGGATTTATTTGAAAGAGTTTCAAAAATAAAAGGAATATTAGGTGAGGAAACTGTCCTGAATGATATTGGACCTATAATTGATGAACTTGAATCCTATAAAACCAAAGAAGTAGATTTGGATGAAATTGTTAATAATGAGAAGAGATATATAGACCTTGAACTAAAAGAAAGGATTCAAAACATTGACCTTGAAGGAGATGAAGTTCTCGACTTATTAAACAATGCTTTACCACCAAAACTACAAGAAATATTTGACGAAATTTTAAGTAAATCAAAGGAAACTATCAAGTTGGAAAGTGGTATTGATTTTGACCCATTCATCAGGAAGTATCCGATTGAAATCGATGACATGGAAATGGAAAGGGTGAAGACAGAAATCCTTTCAAATTCTGAAAACAATTATTTTGATAAGAAGAGCACTGCTGCAGAACAATTGGCATCAATTAAGGAAGATGCTGAAAGGGAAGTCAGCGATATAATCAAGTTTGACTATGAATATGCTTTAGGTAGCTTTGCTTACCTTTATGACTTGAACAAGCCAGAATTTGCTGATGAATATGACCTTCATCAAGCATTGCACTTGAACTTATGCCTAAGGGAAAGGACAATCAAAGAAGGAATTCAAAGAGTGGATTATAAGTTGAATGAAGAGGAAAACATTGCACTCCTAACTGGAGCAAACAGTGGAGGTAAGACAACCCTTCTTGAGACCATTAGCCAAATTGCCATTCTTGGACAGATGGGACTTCCTGTTCCAGCCAAGACAGCAAAGATAAAACTTTTGGATGAAATATATCACTTTTCCAAAAAGAGATCATTGGATGCTGGAGCATTCGAATCATTCTTGAATGTATTCATGCCAATCGTTACAAGTGATAGCGAAAAACTGGTTCTCCTTGATGAGCTTGAAGGAATCACAGAATTGGAAGCAGCAGTGAAAATCATTTCCAGCTTCATTGAAATGATTGAGGAAAGCAATTCCTTCGCAATCATTGTAACCCATATGGCAAATGAGCTTATGAAATATACAGATATCCGTGTAGATGGAATCGAAGCTACAGGTCTTGATGAGAATTACAATTTGATTGTGGATAGAACACCTAAGATGAATTACTTGGCAAAAAGTACACCAGAACTCATTATAAAAAGAATGTACAACAATTCACCACCAGAACTTAAAAGAGTATATGGTAAGATATTGGAAAAGTTTTAGAATAAAAATTGTTTTAAAAATAGCAATTATCTAAAAAAAAAGTAATTATTTAAAATATTTATAAATAATAGATTTGAAAAAACCTAAAATTATAAATTTTTAAATAAGATATTTTGCCCGTATACTAACTCTCTTGCTTCACAGGTAGTTTACCCTTTCCTCCACGAGTAACCCTCGAAACAGGCAGCCTATCTAATGCTGGGTTTCTCCTAATCATCGACAGCTAAAGCTTCCCTCATAGAAGGACCATAGGCATCAGTCATAAAATATGATGCGACAATATAATTTTTACTTAAAATTGTATATAAAATTTTGTAAAAAGAGGGAATTTGAGAATTGATTTATAAACTTATTAGAGAGCAACTTATTTTCAATGAAAATAGTTTTGATAAATGCAAACAATAATATACTATAAGAACCTATTATCATACATATATTAATAGGAGATTAAACATGTCTGACATTGCAAGAATAGTTATTTTTAAAAAAGAAAATGGAGAAGAGTTTATTTTTGATGACAAGTACGTTCAAATAACCTCTTTGGAAAATAAAATGATGATATTTAAATTTGAAGCCTCCCAAGACATCTTGAAGGAAGGAGCTGAATTTTTCTCTACATTCAACACTTATGAACAGATAAAAGTGGATATTGGAGGAACCGGAGATATTCCATGTTATATGAAAAGCTTATCCCCTATAGTTGGCAGAGGCCCTAAAAAGACTAATGGAGAACATTTGAATGGAATTTTCACATTATCCCTTCAACAGATAGTTGCTGCTCCGGATCCAGAGGAAGAGCATAACTGCTTAAACTGTGCTTTATCACAGAACGGAGTTTGTTCCATTAAGGACAATAGTGAAAAAACAACTTGTGATGATTATAAAAAATAGATAGTGATTTAATAAATAGTTGGAATAATCATTTTCAAATACTATTTATTAAACTCCTTAACCTCTAAGGATTCAACTTCATCAAGGAAGATCCAAGTGATCCACTCACCTCTTCGAAGTTCAAGCAGAATTTGAATCCCATTTCTACCATAATCAGAACCATCCATATCACATTGGACAATACTAACTTGTTCACATCTTGTTCTAACATTATTTACATTCACAATACAATCCATATAATAATCCAAGCCATCTTGAAATGGATCATTATTGGTTTCTATCTCATTAATTACATCAATTACTTCCATATTTCAACCCCCTAAACATACTATGAAATCACTCTTAACCTTCTTAAAAAAAATTTAAAAGGAATAATTGAAATTTTTCTCCAAATACGCCTTAACCCTTTCATTTAAGTCTTCAAGTTCCGGATCATACTCAACTAATTTCAAATTCAAGTCATTGTTAATTTTGAAAATCAATAAGTCATCTTCATTAGGTCCAATTGCAAACAATCTATCAAGAATTCTGTTTGCCTTTTCAAAATCATCTTCCAAAAAGCAAATGTGCATTGAATAGATATAATGCTCATTTTCAAATGGATATGCATCATGCTCCTTTTGAAGATACTCCTTAGCCTTTTCAATCTCTTCTTTTTCAATGTATATCTTAGCTATTCTGGAATATACTCCCATATATCTTGGATTAATTTCAGCTAATCTCTCATACTGTCTTAAAGACTTATCAATCTCGCCTAAGAATGCATAATTCTCAGCCAAAAGAAAATTTACCTCTTCAACTTGAGGCCAATCCTTCAATATCTTTTCAAAACATTCCGTTGATTTTTTAAAATTATCCTTATCCAGATATTCAAGAGCCTTCTCCTTAAGATCCTGATACTTCTTGAAACCTTCAAATGGCAAAAGTTCCGTTCCGCAGTCCGAACATACCTCTCCACCATCATTAATTTCCTTAAAGCATTTTGGACAAAACTTTTTAGGGTAGGCACCGCAAAACGGACAGAAATCAAATTCATCCGAATACTTATTGCCACATGCATCACACTTCATACTATCACCCTTTAACTTATTCTTTTTTAAATATTTTTTAATCATAATTAGCAAATAAAATATAGAAACGATAGTATTTAAAGTTAATGAATTAAAAAAAAAGTTAGTGAAAAAAGTTCTTAAACCCCGCGTTTTAGGAAAATAAAAAAGATAAAAATAGAATCATATGATTTTAAAAAAAAAATAAAAAAGGCCTAAAATATGAAAGAATAAAAAAAGAAAGATGATTTAATTTAAACCATCAATTGCATTTTGAACATGCTTAATGTAAACATCTCTAATGTCTTTGGATTGAGCGAGCCCTTCAATTACGCATTCAACTTCATAGCCTTCAGATGCAAACATAGATTTCCATGAATCATCTTCATCCCCAGCCATGTCGTTTTGAGCATGATCGCCAGCTACAACCATTAAAGGTTTGAGCACTATCTTCTTGTAGTCACCTTCCTTTACCATAGCCAAGACATCATCATAGTCAGGTTTTGCTTCTACAGTACCAATGTAATAATTATCAAATCCTTTATCCTTTAGCATTCCTTGCAATTTGGTGTAAACCATATTACTTTCCGCAGGAGAACCGTGACCCATGAATACAACTGCAGTATCGTCATCATAATCTCCTTTAGAGGTGATGCTTGCAATCAAGTCTTCAAAGTCCTCATCAGAGATTAATAAAGGCTCTGCGATTGGAATGTTTTCAAACTTGTCAATGTACTTATCTACAGTATCCTTGATCTTGAAATGGTATTCAGTACCGTTCATGATGTGAGTTGGTTGAATGATAACGGTTTTTACACCATCATCCAATGCTCTTTCCAATGCTTCTTCCACATTGTCAATAGCCAAGTCATCACGTTTTTTCAAAATGTTTATAACCATTTGGCTTGTGAATGCTCTTCTCATTTCATAATCAGGAAATGCTTCATCAATGTCCTTTTCGATAGCTCCAATGGTAAGAGCACGGTTATTGTTATAAGAAGTACCAAAACTTACTACTAAAATAATCTTATCAGTCATAATATCATCCTAAAAAATAAAAAATATTTCATTTTATTGATTAAATAAATCAAATTAAATTTTTTAAAGAAAAATTTAACATTACTAAATTATACTTTATTTAAAGAAATATTTAAAAATATTGATTAAAAATAATTAATGAAATGAAAAAAGAATTAAAAAAGAAGGAAAAATAAGATTCATGAAATTTCATGAAATGAAAATAATAAAAAATGAAAAATTAAAGATAAAATTAAAAATAAAAGCTATTTATTTTGATCTCTTAGCATGTACAATAATGCATTTGAAATAGCCGCTGCAACATTACTCCCACCTTTACGTCCACGAGCAACGATGTAAGGAACATCACATTGCATGATCAGCTCTTTTGATTGGACTACATTAACAAATCCTACTGGAACTCCTATGATGAGTTCAGGATTGAGTTTTCCTTCTTGAATCAATTCATATAATCGAATCAAAGCGGTTGGAGCATTTCCTATTGCAAAAATCAATGGTTTATCCAAGCTTGCTGCCTTATCCATAGATGCTCTTGCACGTGTAGATCCATTCTTTTTTGCAATGTCTCTAACATCATCATCACTCATAAAGCAGAAGACTTCACCACCATGCTTCTTAAGTTCTGCCTTATTGATTCCTGCCTTTGCCATATTGGTGTCAGTAACAATGCAAGCACCATTCTTAATTGCTTCCAATGCCTTATCAACTACATCTTCTGAAAAGCATAAGTTATCTACATAATCAAAATCAGCAGCAGTGTGAACTGCTCTTTTAATAATTGGCGCTAATTTAGGGTCAATTTCATGAGGAAGTTCAGATTCAATGATTTCCATACTCCTGCTTTCAATTTCAGCAGGTTCAACTTGTTCTAATTCAATTTTCATACTATCACTTCAATTTTACAATGAATAACTACTAAATTACATAATTAATTAACTACTAATAAATATAAATTTTAACCTTTCCATTTCCTTGCATTAGCCACAAAAGACTTTGCAAAATCAGGATTTGCAGGAAGATAAATATGTGGGAAACCAGCATATAGACTATCTGATCCATGACAACAAAGGTATTCCAATCCATTTGATGCCTTTTTAGCCATAAAGGCCTCTCCACAGTTTTCACTATCATAATAGTGGAATTCGTGCACTCTAATGCTATCTCCTTCATTACACAACAAGTTATCTTGCAATGCTTTTATCTCAATATAACCGAATCTTTGCAATTTGTCTGTCTTTATGCAATTTCCTTTGATAAATCCAACCATAGGAACATTTTCAATGGAATCATGCAAATACATGAATCCCCCACATTCGGCTATTGTAGGAATTCCCCTTTCTATTATGTCTTTAATTTCATCACATAATTTCCTATTTTTAGACAATTCTCCAGTATATAATTCAGGATAACCTCCGCATAAATATAATCCAGAGATATCTTTAGGAAGCTCTTCATCTTCCAATGGGCTGAAATAGACTACTTCACATCCCAAATCTTCCAGAATTTCTATGTTTTCCTTATACATAAAGCAAAAAGCATTATCACGGGAAACTGCTATTCGAGTTTTAGGTTCATTGGAATCAGTTTTGCTGCTTTGAATCAATTCCTTAAAATCATCACTTGCTTCAAGGACTTGAGCTGATTTAGCCAATTCATACAATCCATCCAAATCAATGTATTTTTCTGCCAATTCCCTAAGACCATTTATTTTCTCTTTAATGTCTTCAATTTCATCTGCAGTGATCAATCCTAAGTTTCTGCTTCCAATGGAATACTTCTCTTCTCTAGGCAAGAAACCATAAGCCTTAATGCCTTCTTTTTCAACAATATCCCTTAAAAGAGGATACAACATAGGAGAAATGCCATTGAAGATTACACCTTCAACCATGCTTTCTTCCTTGAATTCCTTGAAACCTTTTATGATTGCTGCTGCAGAATTGCTCATTCCTTTAGCATCAATAATAAGAACTGCAGGAGCTTTAATGGATTTAGCAACTTCCCAAGCACTTGCTCTGCCTTCAACACCGATTCCATCATAAAAGCCCATAGCTCCTTCAATTATGCTTAAGTCCTTACCGCAATTTCTAATGAATTGGTCACATAACATTTGCTCAGTTGAAAAGTAAGGATCCAAATTATGAGTCTCTACATTAAAGACCTTACGATGGAACATTGGGTCAATATAATCAGGACCTGATTTGAAGGAAGCAATTTCCAAACCTTTATTTTGGAATGCCGCAAGCAAAGCCATGGTAATGGTTGTCTTTCCACAGTTACTGTTGGTTCCTGAAATCAAAATTCTATTCATGAGCACCACTTCCACTAATAATAAATATAGGATTTTGAGCCATTAGCATATGCAAATCACCGATTTGTCTGCCTTTTGAAACTGCAACTTGAACAATATCCCCATTTATTCCAACATTCTTTAAGGATTCCAATCCCGCCATTGCACTTTCAATAGTCACTGCAGTTATGACAAATTTCATTTTATCATTAATTCCATAAAGATAACTGACAATTTCTCCCATATTTCCAGAGCTTCCTCCAATAAATGCCACATTCGGAACAGGCAAATCCTTTAGGCATTCTGGAGCCAAACCACAGATAGCCTCCACATTATCCAAGTGGAACTTTTGGCAATTTTGATTTAACAATTCAATTGCCTCTTCATTCTTGTCAAAGGCATAAACCTTTCCATCATATGCTGAAAACGCCATTTCAATTGTTACAGAACCGGTTCCACAGCCAATATCATAAGCCACATCATCAGGATTAATTGATAGCTTAGACAAGCATACAGCTCGAACTTCTGACTTTGTCATTGGGACTTTTCCTCTAATGAATTCATCATCTGGAATTCCAGTTCTGATTCTTGAATCAAAATCAGGATTTTCTATAATCAAAACAGTTAGAGAACTGAATTCCATTCCAGCCAAATCAGATATCTTGGATTCTTGAATGGACTCTTCATCTGAGCCCAAATTCTCACCAATCCAAACCTTCAAATCGCCGAATCCATACTTAACCAATTCTTTCTGCAATTCTGGAATGTTTTTACCTGTTAAGGCAAAAGTGTATCTATTTCTGCGAACTGATGAGACGATATTTGTATCAAGTCCATGACAGCTTATTAAATTTGCATCTTTCCAAGGAAGACTGCATTTTGCAAAAAAGTATGATACAGAGGATATTCCAGAAACTAAATTAGGATTATAATCCTTTAGGACATCCACTAATTTCTCAGCTGCACTATAAAAGCCAACATCTCCAGAAACTAGGATAGCTATCTTTTCTGCATCTGTCTTTTCTATTATCTCAAGTATATCATCAGATAAATAAGCATTATAACTAGGTTTATTCATGTGAGAAAACTCATTGATTAATCGTTTAGCTCCTAATAAAATATCTGCTTCAATAATCAGCTCTAAAGCTTCAGCAGTGATGGTTTTTTCACTCATACCCATTCCAATAATATTGATTTCCTTCATAAGCATTTACTCCTAATGGTGTCTTTAGCTTCTTCCACGCTTATCCCTTCTTCATTAACCAATCGGGATAAGACAACAACTTCCATGCCACATTCCTTTGCAGCATCTGTCTTTTCTAAAAAACCTCCAACATTACCAGATTCCTTAGTTACAAGTATGTCTGCACCAATTTCCTTGAATTGAGCCATATTGAATTCCTTAGAAAAGGGACCTTGCATTCCACAAAGGTTTTTCATAGGGTAACCTAAATCAAGACATTGCTTCATTCCTTCCGGTGAAGGCAGCATTCTCAAATAAACCCTTTCCGGGAAGTTTTCCACCTCTGTTAATGCAGGAGCCTCTTTCGCCCCCATTGAAGAAAAGATCAATCCTTCAGTAGTGTTAAGATAATCAATCAATTCTTCCATACTGGATACTTTTACAGCGTCTTCAATCTCAATTGATTCTCTTAAGACTCTAATGTATTCGATACCCTGTTCCTCACAAATTTCCTTAATGTGTTTGCTGATTTCTGTAGCATAAGGATGTGTAGCATCAAAAACAAATTCAGTCTGCTCTTCTTCAAATAGTTTTCTCATAGGACCAGGCTTTAATCTTTTAGGCTGAACAATGACAGGAGGTTCATATTCCAATACTTTCTCCCCGTATTCTGTAGCAACACAAACTATAGCAGGAATCTTATTTTGAGATAGGAATTCAGTCAATAGACGCCCTTCAGTAGTTCCTCCGAATAAAACAATTTTGTGCATATCCACACCTCTAATTAAGAGAACTCATTAGTCAAATAATAATTATATAATTTGATAACTTATTAATTAATATAATAATTATCATACCATTTATATTTATACACCTTTATAACCTCTAGGTGTTACCATTTTATCGTCAATGACTTTTGTATTGGCATTTCCAATGAAAACAGTGGTAAACATATCCACTTCAGTGTCCCTTAACTCTAAAAGATTGGTTATGTGATATTCTTCACCTTCTCTACCGATATTTCTCACATATCCGCAGATAGTGTCTTCACCTTTGAATTTCAATAATATTTCACATGCCTTTTTCAAGTAATCCTTTCTTTTATGGCTTGAAGGATTATAAAGGCAAATGCAGAAATCTCCTTCACCAGCTAATGCCAATCGTTTTTCAATCAATTCCCAAGGAGTTAATAAATCTGATAAACTGATTACAGCAAAATCATGACCTATTGGAGCACCTAAAACTGCAGATCCGCTTAAAACAGCACTGATACCTGGAACAATATCGATTTCAACATCAGGATAGTCAACTGAGAGTTCATAAACCAAACCTGCCATACCATACACTCCAGCATCTCCACTGCAGACTACAGATACTGCATTACCTTCTGCTGCCTTTTCCAATGCCATCTTACAACGGTCCACCTCTTTTGTCATACCGGTGTACAAATACTCTTTTTCAGGCAAGTACTCTTTTACAAGCTCTACATACTTTTTATAACCTACAATTAAATCTGAATCCTCAAGAGTCTCTTTAGCAGCAATGCTAAGGTATAACTCATTTCCAGGACCGATACCCACTACAGATACACATTTCATAAATTCTTTCCTCCAATAGACACCTAATGATTTTAATATTATTAAATTATAATTATGAATTAACTTTTATTGAATATATTAAATTATTAAATTATATTATTATTGAATTTTTATTCCCAAGAAATATTTGGGTCATTTATTGCTAAAGCAACAGTCACACCTGCTCCATCACAAGTGTCCTTTCTCCTAATCAATTTTCCATTGCTTTCCATAATTGCGGAACGTTCACAGACATTATCCACTTCCACAATACTTTTAACAAATTCAGACTTTGTAAAGTCACCTTCAAGACTGTTTAGTTCCTCTGCACTATAAGTGTTAAATGGCAAATCATATTTTTTACTAAATTCTAAGATTCCTTTTTCATTAGCCTTTTTATCAATGCTTGCCAATGCATTTATAGCCAAAATATGATAATTTTCACTTTCAAGGATATTTAAAATGGAGCTTTCTATCGCTTCAAAACTTATATCCTTTCTACATCCAATGCCAACTGTAATGATTTGTGGGACTAATAATAAGGCATCATTCTTACATTCATTTTCTAAATCTTTATGAGTGATTATCACATCGTATCCTGCATTAGAATCTTCTAAATCATTAAGATAAACATTCTTAGGCAAATTTCCTTGAATAGGATAATCTGATTTGACATGTACAGATTCTCCCTTTAATAATTTAGATGAAACCAATTTGATGCATTCTGGATTTAGGATATTCAATCCTTGGCTTTTTGCCCAAGTATCCACTGCAAATACCTTATTGATATCAGTAGCAGTTGTAATAACTGGAATAGAACCTAAATCCTCAGCTATTTGAAGTGCCAATTCATTAGCTCCCCCAATATGTCCAGAGAGAATTGGTATAGAAAACTGTCCCAATTCATCCACTACAACTACAGCAGGATCTTTTGTTTTTGTCTTGATGTAGGGAGCGATTGCCCTAAGCGCTATTCCTATTGCACCTATGAAAATTAGGGCATCATTAGTAGAGAAATGTTCCTCTGTCCAAGTGGACAAAGCTCCTTTTCCACATCTAGTAAAATCCACATCATTAGCTTCAGATAAGGAATTTGATAATTTATAGGCAATTTCCATACCATTATCTGTAAATGCAATAATTGATACTTTCATTCTTAACCTCACAAATTCAAGCATCTTAGCTTGAAATTACTCCAAATTTATTTTTTAGCTTGTCTGAATTCAGTTGAAAAATCATCAGCATAAAGACGTGATAAGGAATATTCACTGTCTAAAACATCTCCAACAATTATTAAAGCAGTTTTTGTAATGTTGTTTTCCTTTGCAGTTTCATATAATGTTCCAACGGTACATCTCATAACCTTTTCATCTGGCCAGGTTGCCTTATAAACGATTGCTGCAGGAGTGTCTTCAGTGTACTTTCCTTTTACAAGCTCTTTAGATAAATCCTTAAGGAGACCTGTACTTAAGAAAATCACCATGGTTGCCCCATGTTCTGCAAATGATGCAATGCTTTCCTTTTCAGGAACTGGGGTTCTACCTGCCATACGTGTGATTATTACACTTTGGCTTACATCAGGTAAGGTATATTCCGCTTTCAATGCAGCTGCTGCACCACAGAAACTTGAAACACCTGGGCAAACATCATAAGAGATTCCTTCTTCATCCAAGCGATCCATCTGTTCACGGATTGCACCATAAATACTTGAATCTCCAGTATGTAAACGGACAGTCATCTTATTTTCCTTTTCAGCTTCAAACATCTTTTCCAAGACTTCATCTAAAGTCATTTTAGCGCTATCATAAATTTCACATGAATCTTTAGCATAATTTAATAAATCAGGATTAACCAATGAACCTGCATATATAATAACATCCGCTTCCTTTAGAAGTTCTGCTCCTCTTATGGTTATTAAATCTACAGCTCCACTTCCTGCTCCAACAAAATGAATCATTATTTTTCCTCCAATATTTCCAATAATAATCAAATAAACATTAATTAATAATTAGTTATTTTCACTTTTTCCATAATCTTTAAAGACCATCTACATTTTCACTTTTTCCATAATCTTTTAAGATTATCTACATTTTCACTTTCAAATAAAACTCCAGAATACTCTCCAGTATTGGCAAAGCATATGAATCCAACATTGATATCCTCCGGAACTCTTCTATCAATATTATGTTGTATTCTATCATTTAAGACTTCCATAGTCTTATCCAATAAGTCATTTTCATATAGGATATCCAATACTGCATTAGTAGTTACACATTTTTGAATATCTTTTAGGATTTCAATATTTGCACCCGCCTCTAATGCACAGGATAATAATGTTTCTATCCTACCATCACCATTATGTGAGTGGGTATTAAACATTCCTATTCCTAGTTTTACAAATTTGCCTATATGACCAACTAAAAGAATATTCTTGAACCCAAATTCAACTGAGCTATCCAATGCAACATCAATGAAATTACTGCACATTATTCCAGGTTTTGTAGATAGATTCAAATCCTCCTCAGTGAATTTCTTACCGAAATTACCTAAAAAGATAAGAATGGACTCATTGCTTTCTGCAGCAATGACACTTATTTCAACTTTAATTGAATCAGCTAATGCCTTGGCACTCATTGGCTCTACAATACCTGTTGTGCCCAAAATTGAAATGCCTCCAACTATACCTAATTCAGGGTTGAAAGTTTTCTTTGCAATTTCTTCACCCTTCGGTACAGAAATTAAAACATGAAAGCCACCCTTATAATTATATTGCATCGCCAATTCATTTAATGAATCCTTTATCATTTTTCGAGGAACAGAGTTTATAGCAGACATACCAACTGGTTGATCTAGCCCGCCTTTAGTTACTTTGCCAACTCCTTTTCCACCTTCAATAATAATTTCTGAAGAATCCGGCAATAAAGTCACTTTGGAAGATACCAATATTCCATTAGTAATGTCAGGGTCATCACCGCTATCCTTTTCAATAGAACAGCTTGCCACATTATCATTAAACTGAGGGTTTAAGACATCAATGATGAGATCAGTTTGATTAGGTGTTGTGATTGCTACAGAATCCATTGATTCCTGTTTAAAGAGCATTGCTACTGCTGCCTTAGAAGCTGCCGCTGCACATGTCCCTGTTGTATAACCACAACGCAATAATTTCTGATTAACCAAACGTTTTTCTGCCATATGAAATCCCCAATAAAACTAATGAGCTAAATTACTTTACAACGACAATAGTGAAATATCCCATGTTTTCATCAAATTCATCTAAAGAATTATAGATCTTTTCATTTTCCAAACCACAGTTTTCAACTGCATAGACATTATCCTCAAGATTTAATTCCTTCAATGTTTCAATTAATTTAGGCATGGATTTGCCTATCTTCATTAAAACCTTTGAACCAGGCATCTGTAAAGCTTCCTTTAAGTCTATTCCTGTTGCAGGAATGATATGCAAAGGATCATTCATTGTAGTCAATCCTATTCTTAATTTGGAAGCTGAAGCGCAAAAGCTTGTTACACCTGGAATGACCTCTACATCATAATCTTTTTCCAATAATTTGTCCATTGTATATGCAAATGTTGAGAAGATAGTTACATCACCTAAATTTAACATTGCTACATCTTCACCTTCATCAAGAACCTTAGCTATTGATTCTGCAGCATTCTTATGGCTTTCAGCTAAAATGTCCTTATCCTTAGTCATTGGAAACTCTAAAAGCATTATTTCCTTTTGGGATAAATCTGTTGCTTGAGATACAATAGACAATGCCAATGAATCACCAGTTCCAGTATGTGGTGTTGCTATATATTTGCACTTGGATATTATGTTCATTGCCTTTACAGTAATTAACTCAGGGTCTCCTGGTCCAATACTTACTCCATATAATGTTCCCTTTTCCATTTTAAAACCTTTATTATCTGTTAAAAAAATAATTATTGAAAATAATTGTAAATTAAAATTAATTTAATATCAAATAAACTATATTCATTGCAATAACCTTTTAAAAAAAGTTAAAAAATATAATGAACTTTAATTAATTTAATACTGTAATTAAAAAATATGTTATTGAAAATATATAAATATACTCTCAATTATAGTTTAATAAATTAAAAAAATATTTGAAGAAATAAAAATAAAATATAAAAAATAGTTCGTTAAGAATAAAACAAATTATTCTTGGATAAAAAAAGGCTGGCAGCTAAATGAAATTCCCATAGACCGAAACCCATAG
>NZ_CALDKF010000094.1 GCF_937898925.1 uncultured Methanobrevibacter sp. | reverse complement strand
ACGCTTCCCTTGAAGAGTTGATCATGTCATTAAAATTATTGTATGGTAAGGACTTAGGCTTCAAGACCAAATACATCCAAGAGTTATCTGAATTGGTATCCAAGAAAACCGGTTTGGAAATCCCATACAATAAGCCAATTGTAGGTAAGAACGTATTTAGACATGAATCTGGAATCCATGTGGATGCAGTAATTGAAGAGCCTCTTACATACGAACCATATTTGCCTGAACTCGTTGGTCAAAGAAGACAATTGGTTTTAGGAAAACATTCCGGTTGCAGAGCTGTTAAGGCAAAACTTGATGAATGTGGATTCAAAGTGACCAATGACCAACTTTGCCAAATCGTGAAAAAGGTAAAGGAAAGCAGAGAAGAAGGAAAATACATTGACGACAATGTATTTAAAGACATTGTAAGAAGCATTGATTCAAATTATGTTGATTTATAATATAATCAACATTTTCTTTTTTTATTTTTTTAAATCTATTTAAATTATTTTATCTTGACTAAAAAACTTATTTTTATTTTAAATTCTATTTTAGATGAGCAATTAACTATTTTTAACCTATTAAACAGAAATTAATAAAACTGAAATTAATATAAATAAATTTATAAATCTAATGGATTAAATTATAAAAATAGATATAAAATTAAATTAATTAAATTAAAGATATTGATTAAATTGATATTGATAAAATTTTTAGGAGATTAAATTTGAATATTTCAGAAAAAATATTATCTCAGAAACTAGGTCGTGAAGTCATTCCTGGAGAAATTATCGAAGTGGATGTTGATTTGGCAATGTCACATGATGGAACTTCACCTCCTGCAATAAAAACCTTTGAAAAAATAAGCGATAAGGTATGGGACAATGAAAAGATAGTCATTGTCTTTGACCATAATGTTCCTGCAAACACAATTGGATCTGCAGAGTTTCAAAAGGTTGCTAGAAACTTCATTAAAACTCAAGGAATTAAGAATCATTACATTCATGGAGAAGGAATCTGCCATCAGGTGCTTCCTGAAAAAGGCCATGTTGAGCCTGGAAAAATCATTGTTGGTGCAGACTCACATACATGTACCTATGGCGCATTTGGAGCATTTTCCACTGGAATGGGCGCTACCGATTTAGCTATGGTTTATGCCACTGGAAAGACATGGTTCATGGTTCCTGAATCATTCAAGATAGAAGTTGAAGGAAAATTGAACCCCGGCATCACTTCAAAGGACTTGATTTTAAACATCATTGGAGAGATTGGAATAGCTGGAGCCACCTATAAGACTGCTGAATTCTGTGGAGAGACAATCGACAATTTAGATGTTGAAAGCAGAATGACCATGACAAACATGGCTATAGAAATGGGTGCTAAAAACGGAATTATGGAACCTAATCAGTCCACAATTGAATATGTTTGCGAAAGAACAGGCAAGACAAAGGACCAATTGAATATACTCAAATCCGATAAGGATTCCGTATACGAAAAGGAATTCCTGTTTAATGTAGATGACATGGAAGCTCAAATAGCTTGCCCTAATGATGTGGATAATGTAAAACCATTGTCACAAGTTGCTGGAACCCACATTGACCAAGGATTTATCGGTTCATGTACCAATGGAAGGTTATCAGACCTTGCACAAGCAGCAGCAGTGCTTGAAGGAAAGCAAGTCCATGATGACGTCAGATTAATCATCATCCCTGCATCAAAGGAAATATACCAAAAGGCAATGGATTTAGGATACATAAAGACATTCTTAGATGCTGGAGCTATGGTATCCAACCCAGGTTGCGGACCATGTTTAGGTGGACATATGGGAGTATTGTCTGAAGGTGAAACAAGCATTTCCTCAACAAACAGAAACTTCAAAGGAAGAATGGGAGATCCTAATTCATCAGTATATTTAGCTAATGCAGGAGTTGTGGCAGCATCTGCAATTTCAGGATTCATTGAAAACCCTGATAACTTATAAATCATATTTAAATCCATAATTTTTTATTAAAATAATAAAATTAACAAGTAACACGGAGACTGAATATGTCAAAAACTACTGATAATAACATCAATGTACGTTTAATTGAAAAAATTAATGCTGTTGAGGAAAAATACCATAAACAGTTTTCAAACACTCAAAAAATTCTATTGACAACTGATGGTTCAATTACAGCAATCCTTGATGTCCTATATGGAAAAATCGATTTGAAAACTTTAGAGCAACATTTTGAAGAGGCAACTGAAGAAAGTGCACCTTTGGTTAATGTTGCTGTTGGAGATGAAGTAAATTATAGGGAAATCGTAATGCATAAGGACGATAATCCTTTGATTTATGCTGTTTCCTACATACCTCTAAAAAGATTGACACAGGAGATCAGGGACGACTTAATCAGAGCAGACACTCCTATTGGAAGGATATTGAAAAACTACAATGTTGAATCCAGAAGAGAGATAAATGTTATTCAGATAGAAAAAGCATCAGATAAGCTTAAAGAGCTTTATAATACTGAAGAAGATTTCTTAACACGTGATTACACCATAATAAACAATGGCGAAATCTTGATGTGGATTAAGGAATTCTTCCCAATAAATTACTTTACTGAAATATAAGTTATGCTGATATAAGGATGATGAAATATAGAGCATTAAAAATATGATTTAAGCCATGAATAGTTAACTAAACATGAAAAATAGTTTTCAAATGCTCTATTTCACAAAATAGATATATTTACAATGACTAAAATAAAAACAAATGAATTTAAGAAAGATTAGGTGGATGATATGGGAGTAAAATTCAAGGACATAGTTTCCCCAGAGGAAATTAGTCTAAAAGATTTGGAAGGAAGAACTGTGGCAATTGACGCATACAACACAATTTACCAGTTTTTATCAGGCATTCGTCAAAGAGATGGAAGCCCATTAATGGATCAAAACGGCAATGTAACCTCCCATTTAAGTGGAATCCTCTATAGAACTGCATCAATAGTTGATAAAGGAATCAAACCTATCTATGTTTTTGATGGAGACAGTTCAGAGCATAAAGCAAAGACCCTTGAACAAAGAAAGGCAATTAAAGAAGAGGCTATGGAAAAATGGGAAGAGGCTAAAGCTGCAGGAAACATTGAAGAAGCAAGGAAATTTGCTATAAGAACTTCCAGAATGTCTCCTTATATCCTTGAATCCTCTAAAAAACTGCTTGATTATATGGGAATACCTTATGTGCAAGCAAAAGGAGAAGGTGAAGCTCAAGGAGCGTATATGGTAGAGCAAGGAGATGCATGGGCTGTAGCTTCACAGGATTATGACTGTTTGCTGTTCGGCGCTCCACGTATCATCAGAAATCTCACATTAAGTGGAGGATTGTCAAACCTTGAATATCTTGAACTTCAAAAGGTCTTGGAAGATATAGACTTGACAAGAGAACAGCTAATCGATGTGGCATTGATGGTAGGAACCGACTTCAACGAAGGAATCCATGGAATCGGTGCAAAAACAGGATTAAAATTAATCAGAAACAACAGTTTAGAAGATATTTTAGTTCAAAAGGGAATCACAGAAGTGAATGTGGAACCAGATGAACTAAGAGACATTTTCCTAAATCATGAAGTGAATACCGACTATGAGATCAAGTTTAAAAGTGCAAAAAAAGACCAGCTTGTTGAATTCATGTGTGAAGAGCATGGATTTTCAGAAAGCAGAGTCTTGAATGTAACTGAAAAACTGAAAAAATTAAGTTCAACACAAAAAAGTTTAGAGGATTGGTTCTAAACCCAATCTTATCTATTTATTTTTCTAATTTTAATAACGTGGAAAATCCAATCCATAAATTATTTTTACATACTTTAAGGCAAGATCAGCCTGTTTTTTATAATCCTTCAACACTCTTTTTTCAAAGTCATCCCTATTTTTGCTGAGTGTGATAAGCCTTAAAAATGACATGTATTCGTGAACAGAAGCATCATAATCATAATCATATTTTTCAAATAGCTCATCATCACTGAGCTTTAAGTCTTCACCCCTGAATGAAGGAAACTCTAGAGTTTGACAAATATTTTCCTTAGTGAAATGTTTCCGTCTTATCAAAGGGGAAACGGAACTGCATAAGACATATTGACTGCAATCAATCAATGGTGGAATTCCATCCTTATCAAGTCTGTCCAAGCTTGTTAATTTCTCAAAATGCTTAATATTGTAGGAATGGAGTTCTGTATAAAAATCAGGTTTATAATAATCAATCAAATCCAATATTTTCTTCCCTTGCTCAGACTCGTAAAATTCCCTGTGAATTGTGGAAACATAAGGAGTCTTATCGAAATTGTAGATATAGATTTGTCCACTTGAAAAATCCTCATTGGATAAAAGCTTAATCAAAGGCAATACATCCTTGCCTTCATCACCATGAACTCCTCCAATGAATAATTTGGTAGGGCCTTCTCCATTATCAATATAGCGAAAATAAGACATGATATCAGTTCAATAGTTAAATAGAAAATGAAATATAAAAATTTAAAAAAAAATTAAATTAAAGTAAAATAAAGATTTAAAAAAATAATTTATTTAAAAATAAAATAAAAGATTAAAGAGAACTAGGTTCCTTCTCTCCAATCGGATAAGTAATCTTTTTGACGTTCGGACAAGTCATCGATTTCAATACCCATAGCCTTAAGCTTTAATCTTGCAACATCATCATCAATGCTGTCAGGAGCCTTTTCAACACTTAAGGACAAGTCATTTTCAACGATGTATTTAGCAGACAATGCTTGAACAGCAAAACTCATGTCCATGATTTCTGCTGGGTGTCCTTGACCTCTTGCTGCTGCAAGGTTAACAAGTCTTCCATCTGCCAAAAGATAGATTTTTCTGCCATCTTTCATGGTAAACATTTCAATGCTTTCTCTTACCTCTTCACAGCTTACAGATTGAGCTTCAAGGTCTTGTCTGTTGATTTCCACATTGAAATGTCCGGAGTTGGATAACATACATCCATCTTTCATGTACTTGAAATCATCTCCATGGATGATATCAATGTTACCGGTTACAGTTACAACAAGGTCAGCAATTTTAACAGCTTCTCTGATTTTCATTACTCTGTAACCATCCATTCTTGCTTCAAGCGCTCTGATTGGGTCAACTTCAGTTACAATTACATTTGCACCAAGGCCTGCAGCACGGGATGCGACTCCACGACCACACCAACCGTAACCGCATACAACTACATTCTTACCTGCAATCAACATGTTGGTGGTTCCCATAATAGCATCCAATGAGGATTGGCCAGTACCGTAACGGTTGTCAAACAAGTATTTGGTATAAGCATCATTTACTGCAATAACTGGGAATTTAAGAGCCCCATCAGCATGCATAGCTTCCAATCTGTGAACACCAGTGGTTGTTTCTTCACAAGCACCTTTGATGTTTGCCAAGAGTTCAGGACGTTTTTCATGAAGATACATGATCATATCTGCACCATCATCGATGATTACATCCGGCTTGTGGGATAATACATTGTCAATAGCTTCGTAGTATTCCTCATCGGTTTGTTCTCTCCAACCATAGATGTGCAATCCAAGAGCAGCTGCTCCAGCTGCTGCATCATCATGGGTTGAAAGAGGGTTACAACCGGTCATAGCCACTTCAGCTCCACCAGCCTTTAAAGTCAAACCTAAATTGACAGTTTTAGGTTCCAAGTGTAAGCATGATCCAATGGTAATTCCTTCAAAAGGTTTTTCTTCTTCAAATTGTTTTTTGATGTGTTCAAGAACAGGCATGTGTTTCTGAACCCATTTGATTTTTCTAATCCCTTCATCAGCAAGGGACATGTCTTTAACATTACTCATAAATATCACATGAACAATTAATTAATTAATTAATTAATAAAATCAATAATAATCATTTTAAAAAAAAATCATAATAAAATAATTATAATAACTTCAAATCATAACTTTATATCATAATTCCATATTATAATTCATATCATAATTTTTATCATTATAATTTATTAATTTCAATATAAATATTAATTGTGTTTTTTATAATATAAGATTTACTAACAAACCAAAACTATATAAAGCATAAAAAACATAACTTTTAATACTGTCTGATGCCGGGGTGGCTCAGCTGGTTAGAGCGCACGGCTCATAGGGTAACTAAGCGTGCTCTGACTTTTTTCCTGGGATACCGTGAGATCGCGGGTTCGAATCCCGCCCCCGGCATCCAATCCCAGGAATCATAACATCATAACTTTTTTTAACAATTTTTATTCAATTCCACACAAATAGACAACTTAATAAACTATTTTTACTAATTTAACTAATTTACTTGATTCAACTTACTTTTATTGATTAATTCAACCTGCTTTTATTGATTCAACTATTCATTATTAAAAGTTCAATCAATTAAGCTATTAAAAAATGATATTAATTAAAAAGACCAATATTAAAATATCTAAAAAATATTAATTATTTAGAGAATCAATTTAGAAGAATATTAAAAGTTAATAAAATTTTATAGGTTACACAATGAAATATAGAACTTTAGGAAAAACTGGAGAGAAAGTTTCTATCTTAGGATTCGGAGCAATGAGATTGCCTCATTTTGAAAACAATAATCAAATAAATGTTGAAGAATCTGATAAAATATTAAGTTATGGAATTGAAAATGGAATTAATCTTGTTGATACTGCTTATTCTTATCATGCAAATAACTTATCTGGAAAAGGAAATTGTGAAGAGTATCTTGGAAACTTCTTGTATGAAAATTCATATAGGGATGAAATCATTTTAAGTACAAAGCTTCCTAGTTGGCTCATTAAGTCAAAAGAGGATATGGAAAATATATTTGAACAGCAACTAAAGGATTTGAAAACAGATTCAATTGATTTATATATGCTGCATAGCCTCAACGAGGATTATTGGAAAATGTTTAGGGAACTTGATGTCTTTGAATTCATGGATGATCTCTTAAGCTCCGGCAGAGTAAAACATATGGGATTTTCAGCTCATACTGAAATGGATTGGATAGTGGATATTGTAGATGACTATGACAAGTTCGAATTTGGCCTTACCCAATTGAACTACCTTGATGAAAGATACCAGTCCGGAAGGGAGGGAGTTGAGTATTTGGCTTCCCATAACTTAGGAACCATGATAATGGAGCCTCTCAGAGGTGGAAGATTGGTGCAGAATATTCCTCAAGACATTATGGATTTATGGGATATGGCTGAAGAAAAGAGAACTCCACTTGAATGGGCTTTCCAATACCTTTGGAATATGGAGGAAGTAAACACAGTCCTTAGTGGAATGAACAGCATAGAGCAGGTAAAGGAGAACATTGAAATAGCCAACAGGTCAGAAATAAACTCCATTAGTGAAAATGACTTGGAGCTTATTCATGAGGTCGCTTGGGAATACAAGCAAAGGAGAGGAAATGACTGCACAGGTTGTGGATACTGCATGCCATGCCCTCATGGAGTGGATGTTGCAGGATGCTTTAGGGAATATAATGTGGCTAAAATGTTAAACAATCCTGCAGGAAGTGCAATGCATTATTTCTCACTTGAAAGTGGCACAAGGGCAGATAGCTGCTTGCATTGCGATGACTGTTTAAATCATTGCCCTCAAATGATCCATATCTCTGAAGATTTAAAGAAAGTAGAAGAGTTCTTTGGTAAAAAATACACTTATTTCTAATAATCTTAAAAAAGTGATCATAAAAAATAACAATTGTTATATATTATGAGATTTAATATAAAACTAGGGATTCAAAAAGATATAAAAATATAAAAGATAATTGATAATATATTATTAGATGTGAAAAGGTGGAAATATGCCAGAAAGATATAAAGGATTTGGATACTGGGATATAGCAACTCGTCAAATGAGTATTGTAACTAAAAGCCAACAAACAAGATTTAAAGATGCTAAAATAGGCATAGTCGGCTGTGGAGGCATAGGTGGAGCAACTATCATCATGCTTGCACGTATGGGACTTGGCGACTTAACAATTATAGACAAGGATGCATATGATCTTTCAAACTTAAACAGACAGGCAATCTCCAGTTTGGAAACAGTAGGTGTAGACAAAACCGTTGCTACAAAAGAAAGAGTTAGAATAACAAACCCATATACCAAAGTAAATGATTTTAATGAAGAATTGAATGCTGATAACATAGAAAAAGTCTTTGGCGATAGGGACATTATCATCGATGCATTGGATAACCTATACACAAGAATCATCGTAAGCAGATTTGCTAGAG
>NZ_CALDKF010000093.1 GCF_937898925.1 uncultured Methanobrevibacter sp. | reverse complement strand
TACTTAAAAGTTTTTCAGGTTATAATTATGAAAAAACCAGGGTTTTTAAATAAAATTACAATTATTGACATCCTAATAATTATCTGCATCATTGGTGCAGCGGGATTTGCCATTTACCATATGGCGGATGATGACTCATCAAATGCCTCCGCCACTTCTTTTGACTATTCAACCAATGCAAAAATACTTGAAACATATTTGGATTACTACAAAAACGGAAATGTGGTTACAAGCACAATTGTTGGAACCGATGCAAAAACCGGAGAAAAGGTTGAACTCAATGGAAAAGTCCTATGGTTAGGAGAGAGTGAAAATGAAAAAGTGAATGTTCTCCTTGAAAGTGGTGGCAAACAATTGCTTGCTGGATTCTACAAGGATGTGCCAAATGCAGATCTTTTTATCGATTCAATAAGCTTGGAATCTAACGGAGATACCTACAAGAATGTCAAGGACATTTCAGTTGCTCCAAAGGAAATCAGCAATCTTAATGATTTAATCAGTGCAATGCCTAATGGAAGCAACTGTGAAATCAGCACAAGCATTGCCATAGACAATTTGGATGGCGTAAAATATCAAAAATTGCTTAATGCATTATATAATAATAAAAAGCCTTGCATTGTCATGAACGCTGAAACCAATGTTCTTGAAATCAATAGAGCAAATAAAACTGATTTGAAAACAGCTAGTGAAATATTAGGCGATTTCAACGGTCAGACTAGCCAAATAAAAATCAGAACTTATAATTAAAATTAAGTAAAACAATGCATAGAACAATAAGGATAATAAAGTGAAAATATGAGTTTGATATATTCTATAACTAGCACAATAACTAGAACTATAGAAAATATGATTAGCAAATCCCTTTTATTCACACTTATTTTCAATATCCTCGGATTTGTTGAAAACGAATGGGTAAACAGCTATTTCAAGAGCCTTTACCCTAGTGAAAACTTTTTATCCATTTTCAAAAAAAGCAAAATCCTAAAGGAGGAAATATTTTCACCTCTTATTGTTTTAGTTACATTCACACTTTTTTTACTGCTTGCAACAGAACCTGTCTCAAGTGATTTGCAATTCACCATATTGATTGCTTTCATCTCATTTTTCATTGGAGCAATCGTATTAACAAGATTTGTTTTGAACGATAGTGAAAACAATAAAATACCCTTGTTCGATACAAAAGACGTTTATTCAATCGGTTTTTGCCTTACATTAATAGGAATCATATTTCTGTTCATAAGCATTGCATCTGTTGGAGGATTGCCAATATTGAAATCCTCTTTAAGATATTCATTAAAACCCATATTCACAATGCCAGTATTCCTAGTTATTCCAGGAATAGGGCTTATTGCATCACACAGACTGAACCAATACAAAAATGGCGAAATCTCAAGAAGCCAAGTGAGATTCAGATTCCTAGTTCTAACCTTAATCGGAATGATAACTGTCCTTACACTTGAATACAGAACACCAATCATTGCAATCCTTCTTATGATGATCATTATTGCATATTATGGAGAGATCTTATCTGTTTGGGAAGTGATTATAGGTGCATTGATTGGAGTTTTTGCAATTATGGGAATTGGTTACTTAAGGTCATTGAATGAACTTGCAATAAGTACAAACACCAGCATATTCTCTACCTTGGAACATAGGGCTAACTTCACTATGCATGTATTGAACCTATTGAATCAAATTTCAGGCAACTTTGGAATATTGCATGGAAAGATGATAGCAAGTTCAATGCCTGGAAGTGACCTTGGACCTAGAATGCTAGTTGGAAAATTAATAGCTTGGAGAACTGAAGTCACTGTAACCCCTACACTATTAGGCCAGATGATAGTGGATTTCGGTAAAATTGGAGTGGCTGTCGAGATGTGCCTTCTTGGATTCATCTTAGGAACAGGATATAAGATAATCAAAATCACTAAAGACTCATTTTATATTGCAATATACAGTTTAATATTGACTTATTCCATCTTGGGAGTTGAAACTGGAATATTGGATATACAGATCTTATTCTACTTCTTTATAATATCCTTTATCTATTTAGCAGCCATCTTAAAAGATAAAGGAATTAAGATCTATTAGAAACTAATTTTATACAAATTAGAACTAGACAAGAAATAAATCTATTAAGAACACTATTTTTGATTTGAAACAATCTAAAAATTTTAAAAAAATAAAAAAAAGAAAAATAATTCATAGCAATGCTATGAACATTTTTTTTGGAGGTTGAGTTAAAATAATTCTTAAAATTATTTACACTTTGGAGATTAATAATCTTGTAGTTGGACCCTGAATCTTACATTTTTGAGAGCGATTATATGCAGAAGAAAATGATGTGTGTTTTATGTAAAACTCATTAGACTAAAATTAATAATAAATTCTAAATTCAAGAGATTTGGATTGTTATGATTAAACTAATACTATGTACAATTACTTGAATTTGAGAATTTATCATTAACCAAGATTATTACAGATTTTTATTCAATAACACAATAGTTTAGGTATACCTAAACTTATTGTTAATTATAGATTTGTCTTCATAGTATATAAACCTTTCTAAATTTTTAGGTTTACCTAAAAAATTATTGAAAAATGTTGATCATACAAAAAAATAAAATTTTAAAATTTAAAAAACAACTAAAAGAAACAGCTGAAAAACTAAAAATATAAAAAAAATAAAATAAGAGGCAGTACATAGCATACCTGGGATTAAAGAACGCTATGTACTTGTTTGGAGATTGCTAAATAACAATTAAGTTATTTTAAAATGGTTCTAAAAATCATAAAAGTTCTTATTAATTCCCAAGAATTTCATTGATAGAAAGCGATTTTAACAGAAGAAAATGATGTGTTGAAATTCTTTTAAAGCCAATAATAATCTAAAGAAAGGGAGGAAGATAATTATATGTAATTAAAGAAAACTTTAGATTATTATTGGTCGAACTAATAAACAACAAAATTTAAGATTTTTCAAGAAACAATAAAATTTAGGTGTGCCTAAACTTATTGTTAATTATAAATTGTTTTTTATAGTATATAAATGTTTCTAAATTTTTAGGCATACCTAAATATTTATGACAATGAAAAAATAAAATGAAAAATTGGAATAAAATATAAAAAATAGATTAAGAGTTATAATGATAAGGAAACTCCCAAATAAGCCAAATTTCCAGAATAAAACAATACAAGCAATTCCAAAAGTATTATGATAGCAATGATTACAGCCAAATAAATATATTCAGATTTGCCAATGATTGTCTTTGCATGATATAAATTGGAATTGTCTGAAAAGCATCTGCTTGCCATGCTTAAATAAATGGTTTCTCCCTTTTCGTATGCCTTTAGGAACATCATGGCTATGCTGTATCCCACTTGCTTCACTCTCCATTTATAAGAGATCTTATCATTGAATGGATCAAAGTTTCTTGATGTCATTGATTGCCTAATGTCCCTTAATTCATCTACAAAGATAAACAGGAACCTTACCATGATAGTTAAAATCATTGCAAGATCTCTTGGCATCCCAAGCTTTCTGAATGATTGCACCACTTCCTGCATAGGAGAGGTAGATGAAAGGATAACAATAGCTGTCAAACAAACAAGCAATCTAGCAAATAAAAGAACCGTCCAATTTAAACCAGTATCTGTGATGAAGAGCCATGAATAAGGACCCTGCCAAATGATATTTCCAGGGTGTATGAATGGTTGGAATGCTATTACAAAACCACCGAATGGCAAAAGAAGGAGCACTCTCTTAAAGCTTTCCTTAAATGACAATTCTGCCAAATACATAACAATGAGTAAAAAGCATTCCAATACAATTGGAACTATTAGCCTATCTGAAAAAACAGTGAAAAGAATAATGAGCAAAATGGCTACAAGCTTTACCCTACCTTCCAAATTATGGATGATTGAATCCCTGGAAGCTATAAACTCTAATGATCTGACTTGTTCTATTGCCATTTTATCTACCATCAATTCATTGAAATAATCATATGATTAAAATTTTGAAAAATCAAAATTAATTAAAAATTTATAATATAACTATTGGCTTTTAATTATAAATAATTATTTATTTAAATCGATAATTATTACTAATTTGCCAAAATAAGCCTAAAAAGTATTACTTTAGATAAATAAAGGAAAAGTATTACTAATTGAGTGAAAAACAGCAAAAAAGTATTACTAATTGTAAATTAAGGAAAGTTTTGTAAAATTTTTAAAAAGAGAAATGAATAGAAAAAGAGAAAATCCTGGACATGAATTAATGATAATCCGTATCCAAGACCCTTTTCTTAATTTAAAATACAAGAGATTTTAAATTATTCATCTAACCAAAAGAATTAGTCAGATTTTTTTAATGCATAACCTATACCTAAACCAAGAACTAGTGTAATCAGTCCACCGAATATTAAAACACCGATTTCGCCTAATTTGTCTAAAGGCTCATAGGTATAGTCTGGGAATGGTGACTCCATAACTGGAGCTTCAACATCTTCACCAACTGCCGCATCTTCAGCAGATTTTTCTAAGCCATCCGGATCGCCAGATGCAATGTAAGGAGATAATACTGCTAAAGCAATACAAAATATAATCCCTACAACAATTAAATATTTATCACTTTGACTTAATTCCATATTATCACCCTATTCTCTGTTCCATGCCAATAGGTCTGGTCTGAATTTTTCAAGAGCATAAAGAACAATTACAGTTAATACACCCTCAATTATACCAATAAATGCATGGTAAAGTGCCATGGAAGCAATTCCTACAGTCAATGGGAAAGTTCCTGCAATAGCCATTTCAATTGCAGCTACAACTGCTGCAACCAAGGTTGCAAGCCATGCTGCTACAAATGCAGAAGGATATTTGCCAATGATGCCTTGTAATCCTTTAAAGGTGTAAAGACCTACGAATCCTCCAACAATTGCCATGTTGAATACATTTGCACCTAAAGCAGTGATTCCTCCGTCTCCGAAGAATAAAGCTTGAATAAGCAATACTGCAGTGAATACTAAAATAGCAGCTTCAGGAGCCATAAATACAATAGCTACTAATGCTCCACCAACCATGTGCCCACTGGTACCAAATGGAATTGGCATGTTCATGGACATGATTGCAAAAATACCTGCAGCCAATACTGCAAGCAATGGTATACGTTTTTCATCAAGATTTGCTCTTGCCCATTTTCCAGCAAAGTACAATGCAATGATTAAGATTACATAGTAGATTGCACATTGGCCAAGAGGTATAAAACCATCAGGTATATGCATATTATTTTTCCTCCATTTTTTTAAGTTTGATTTATAATCACACAATATCACTTTTTATAATCTTAAAAAAAATCAATAAAAGTAATACTCATTATTACCCTATGAATTTTGAGTGAATTGATTTTTTCAATAAGTATTTAAAAAGTAATACATTTTATAAAATTATTATCTCATCAGTAATACTAAAGTAATACTTTTTGTAATTTTTTCAAAATTTAAAGTAATACTAAAACCCATTATTTAGAGTTTATTTTACTAATAAAGACAATAAAGTAGTCAATTTTGAATAAAAATTGATTAAACAATATAATATTGTAAAAAAAACTATATAAATGTTTGTTTAGTATTACTAATCCTTTAAAATCATTAAAATAGTAATACTAATTTTGAAAAAATTTATGCAAAAATTATGATTATATTGAAAAATAGTTTATGAAAATATTGAAAAAATAGAAAAATGAAAATATTGGAAAACAATAATGAGAATTTTTGAAAAAATAGTAAAATTGAACAAAAAATATTATATTTTTGCTCTTGATTTAAATGATTTTAATTTTCTTTGAAGCTTGGAAATATAATCAAATTCTTTTTCATAAGAGAGGGAATTTCCATATCCACATCTTGGACAAAAAGCTTTATTGCAACCTTTGCATTGTCCACAGCTTCCGCAAGACCCTCCTTTTTGGGGATCAAATTCAAAACCACACATTCTACATTGCATGATACCACCTCATTTTCAATAATACAATACTACAAATTTACATTATCTAATAAAACACTTTTTAAAACGATTATGACAATACCCTAGGCCAATACATTATCACAAATACACCTATTAAAGCTATACATGCACCAATTATATCGAATTGATCCGGAACAACATTATCAATTTTCCAACCCCACAAAAGAGACAATGCTATGAATACGCCACCATAAGCAGCATAAGTCTTTCCAAAGCTGGCTGGTTGAAATGTTGGAACAATACCATAAAGAATCAAAATAATTGCTCCTAAAATAGCGAATTCTATTCCTTTACCTTCCCTTAACCATAACCAAATCAAATATCCTCCACCGATTTCAAAAAATCCGGCAATTATGAAGAAAATAATTGATTTCAATGTATTTATCATATACCACCTAAATTTTATAAACTTTAATTTTTAAAAGCATTTCCTTTATTTCATTTAACATCTACTTTATCTCTTCAAATTAATGAAATACAATGATATTAAATCAAATAAAGAAAAAAATAAAATTAGAATTGGGTTAACCCAATCCTAATCCCAGTCCTACCATATAAACTATGAAGGACACTACATATGCAGTCACTAAAGTAACTGCAGACATGATCAATGGATATTTCCATCCGCCGGTTTCCTGTTTGATTGCCCCGAGAGCTGCGAAACAAGGAATATAGAGCAATACAAATACCATAAATACATAAGCGGTAAGTGGAGTGAAAATTCCATGCATTGCTGTAATAATTCCGGCTCCCTCCTCGGCAACTCCAAATAGCGAACTGAAAGTACCTACTACAACCTCCTTAGCAACAAGACCGAATGCCAATGCTACAGCAGGTTGCCATTCTCCAAATCCTAAAGGAGCAAATACTGGTGCGATTACAGTACCAATAGTACCGATAGCACTTTCTTGAGATCCGTATTCAACTCCTGCAGGGAAGTAACTTAACATCCAGATTACAATACTTGCTACTAAAATAATGGTACCTGCCTTTTTAATGAATCCCCAGGATTTTTCAAGGGTGTGCATTAAGATACCTCTGATTGTAGGCAATTTATAGTCAGGCAATTCCATTACGAATGGAGCAGACATTTCCTTAAATGTGGTTTTTCTTAATATGAATGCAACAATGACCGCAACAATTATACCAACCAAATATAAGGATAAGATTACAAGGCTTTGATTAGCTGCAAAGAATGCACCAACCAATAATAAGTATACTGGCATTCTAGCGGAACAGGACATGAATGGTACGATTAACATAGTGATTAATCTGTCCTTTTCGTTTTCCATGGTTCTGGTTGCCATAATACCTGGCACACCACAACCGAATCCTAAAAGCATAGGAATGAATGCCTTACCATGCAATCCAACAAACTTATGCATTAACTTGTCCATAACAAATGCTGCTCTTGCTAAGTAACCGCAATCTTCAAGGAAACTGATAATCAAGAACAATAGGATAATTTGAGGCAAGAATACAAGTACCCCACCTACTCCTCCAATGAGCCCATTGACGAGGAATGATGAAAGCATTGTTTCACCAAGGGATCCTACAATAAAGTCACCAAGAATTCCAAAGAACTCATCAATCAAGTCTTGGAAAGGTGCACCAAATGTAAATACAATCTCAAACATTGCATACATTATGACTATGAAAATTGGGAACCCTAATATTCTGTTTGTAACAATCTTATCGATTTTTTCACTGATGGATACTTTCAAATGATTAGGTTTTGTAAGGGATTCCTTTAAGAGCCCATCAATGAATGCATATCTTGCATTTGCAATAACCTCTTCACTGCCTTCACCAAAAATGCCTTCCAAGTGGTCCTTGACCTTTTTGGTTTCAGCTTGAATGTTATTCCTTTTTGAAGAACCTTCAATTTTCTCTTCTACAATCTCATCGTTTTCAAGCAATTTGATTGCAATCCAAGATGAAGGAACGTCCAATAAATTCTTGTCTTCTTCTATAACAGCCTGAAGCTCAGCAATATGTTCTTTAAGTTCATTGTTATAAACCAACCTTTCAGTAGTGTTCACTGGGTTTTGAGCTGCTTGTTCAACAGTTTTGAGTAATTCTTCCTTACCGGTATCACTATTTGCTTCAATCTCAACTACTGGAACTCCTAATAATTCAGAAAGCTTATTCGCATCAATGGTATAGCCCTTGTCTTGAGCATACTTATTCATGTTTAAAGCTACAACCAAATTAGCTCCAAGTTCCATCATTTGAACAGTGAGATACAAGTTTCTCTCAATGTTTGCTGCATCTATGATGTTTACAATCACATCAGCATCTTCATCTACGATGAAGTCTCTTGATACAATCTCTTCCATAGAATGAGCACTTAAAGCATAGTTTCCAGGTAAATCTATTACTTCAACTTCATTGCCATTATGCTTATAATGACCTTTTGCTTGTGCTACGGTTTTACCAGGCCAATTACCTACATGTTGGTTTAAACCAGTTAAAGTATTGAATAAAGTGGTTTTTCCTACATTAGGATTACCTGCTAAACCTATTTTAAGATTTGCCATATTTATACCTTTAAAATTTTAATAATAATATAAAAATAAATTTTGAAAAATTATATAATAATTTACATTTTAATAAAAAATTTACACTTCTATTTCAATGTTTTTAGCTTCCTCTTTTCTGAGACAAACAGAGTATCCTTTTACCTTAACTTGAATAGGATCTCCAAGAGGTGCCACTTTTTCCACTTCTACATCTGCACCTTTAACAAAGCCCATACCGAGCAAATGTCTTTTTAATTCCAAGTCACCACCGGAACCATAAGAAGCTAAAACTCCGGTTTCTCCAGATTTGAGTTCGTTTAATTTTTTTATCATTTATACAACCTCTTAAGAAATTTTATAAAATAAATATCATGTCTGATAAATTACCGATAACAAATTTTAGAGCTTTTAGAATGATCTTTCTCTAAAAAATACATCAATAAAAGTAGGAAATTTAGGTATACCTAAATCAATGTTAGATGAAATCTCATTATTTTGAGGTATTTTGTAGTTTAATTAAAATTTTTAAATTTTGTTTTAAAAATGGGGATATTTTTAAAATAAAATGTATTGCTTTTTAAAAATATTTTTGGATTGTTAATTAAAATGAAAATAAAAAGATTACCCTACATAGATTAATTAGGTATACCTAAAACCTAATACTATTTTTGTTTTCATAATATATAAAGTTTAGGTTTACCTAAGAAAGTCTATGGAAAATAAGCCAATAATGATAAAAAATATAAAGCAAGGAAAAATCCCCAGTAACAAAAATAAAGGTTTAAACAAAATAAAAATGATTTTATTTATATACACTTAATATATTTAACTATAGTAATATAATTATTTAGGTAAACCTAAACATTTAAATAAAAACAACTTGATATATAATAGTAGAATCTGAATAATGAAAGTTTACTTATTAGATAAAAAACTTATTTAGATTAAAAATTGAAAATGGTGATAAAATGTATAAAGACATAAGAGACAAAGCATTTGAACATAAGCATGCATTGATTTTTGTAGGAGGAATAGCTGCTGCAGTTGTAGGTAAAAAAATCTTGGAATCAAAAACCACTAAAGACTATGCTGCAAAAGGTATGGCAAAAGTCTTAACTTGCAAAAGTGAACTTGAAGAATCAATTCAAGACATAAAAGATAATGCAGAAGACATCCACACCGATGCAAAAGCCGCAAAAAAAGAAGCTGTATGCGTTGATGTGACTGCTGAAGATGAATAAATAAATTATAAAAATATTGGATAGGCAAATCTAATAAATTAATTAATCAATAAATTTTATAAATTTTATAAATTTATTCAATTCAGAGCCATGATTTACGATATAGTATATGATAAGGGCACTCGTTTAAGAGTGCGTGCAGGTAAAGAAGCATTTACCAAAGAAGAAACTTATGGCTTAAGTGAAACCTTGCTTGAATATGCGTTTATAGATGAAGTAAGTATTTCCCATAGAAATGGGAGCATATTAATAAATTATAATGATATAAGTAAAAAAGGTGAAATTCTTCATATTCTAGATAAAATTTCTCAAGAAGATCTTTACGAAGGAAAAGCAACAGAAAATATAAGCTTAGCTGAAATATCAAATGATTTCTTTTTCAGATTATCCAAACATGTCTTAAAAAGATATCTCTTTAAAATTATCCTGCCAATACCATTTAGGAAAGTGAGAATGTTATATCACGCTGCTAACTACCTATATCACGGATTGGATAGTTTAACCAGTTTCAGAGCGGATGTTGCACTTCTTGATGGGACTGCTATAGCTGCATCATTAATCACTCGAAACTACAAGTCTGTAGGTTCAATGATGTTCTTATTGTCTATTTCAGATATGCTAGAAGACTATACAATGCAAAAAACAAAAAGCACTTTAAAGAGCAGTTTAGCATTGAATATTGATAGTGTATGGAAAGTTGATGTTGATGATGAAGGAAATGAAATCGAAAGTCAATTCCCATTGTCCGAAATCAAAAAAGGTGACAAAATAAGAATAAGAACCGGTGCAATCATACCTGTTGATGGAGTTATTGCCGATGGCGATGCAATGATTAATGAAGCTTCAATGACTGGAGAATCATTAGCCGTGCATAAGAGTGAAGGAAAAGCTATTCATGCAGGAACCGTTGTTGAGGAAGGATCAATAGTCATCGAAGTTCGTTCAGTTAACGATGAAACCAGATTGAATAAGATCATCGATATGATTGAAGACTCCGAGGAGTTGAAGGCAAGCATTCAAAGCAAGGCAGAAAAATTGGCAGACTCAATTGTGCCTTACAGCTTGCTTACAACAGCATTGACCTATTTGCTTACAGGAAACACAACAAAAGCACTAGCTGTATTGATGGTGGATTTCTCATGTGCAATTAAGTTAACAACTCCGATTTCAGTCATCTCTGCTATGAAAGAGGCATCAGACAATAGGATGATGGTTAAAGGTGGAAAACATTTAGAGGCATATGCAAATGCAGATACCATAGTATTTGATAAGACCGGAACCTTGACCAATGCTCATCCAGTTCTTGAAAAGGTCATCCCATGTGGAAAATACGAAAGGGATGAAGTATTGAGAATTGCTGCATGCATCGAAGAGCACTTTGCACACAGTGTAGCAACAGCCATTGTGAAAAAGGCGGAAGAAGAAGGATTACACCATAAAGAGGATCACAGTGAAGTTGAATACATCGTTGCACATGGTATCTCAACTACATATGATGGCAAAAAGGCAATCATTGGAAGTAGACACTTCGTAGAGGAAGATGAAGGTATCAAGTTTACCAAGAAACAGCAAAAGATCATTGAAGAAAACATTAAAGAGTATTCAGTAATCTATCTTGCAATTGGCAAAAAGCTTCAAGGAATCCTTTGCATTTCAGACCCTGTTAGGGACGAAGCCCATGATGTAATCAGCCAACTTAAGGAATTAGGCATTAGCAATGTAGTCATGTTGACTGGAGACAGTGAAAATGCTGCAAATAAAATAGCTAATGACTTAGGCATTACACAATACAAGTCACAAGTTCTTCCAGAAGATAAGGCTAGCATCATTCAAGAACTAAAAGATGAAGGCCATCAAGTCATTATGGTTGGAGATGGAATCAACGACTCCCCAGCATTATCTGCTGCTGATGTATCAGTGGCAATGAGAAACTCATCAGATATTGCAAGGGAAGTTGCAGACATTTCCCTGCTTTCAGACGACTTATATGACTTGGTAACACTTAGAAAGCTATCAACTGGAATGCTTGATAAGATAAATGCCAATTACAGACACATTGTAATGTTTAACGGTTCTTTAATTGGACTTGGATTGCTTGGAATCATTCCACCTACTACAACTTCATTGCTCCATAACTTGTCTACAATGTTATTTGGACTTAGCAGCACTAAATCTGTTTTAGGTGAGGAAGAGCCAGTAGTCATCGACACTCAAGTTGTAAGCAATCAAGATGCCTTAATTGGTGAAGCTGCAAAATAAAATTCAAATATTTCACGTAATTTTATAGATAAAACTCTATAAATTTACATTTTTTTACTATTTTTAAAAAAATAAAGATTTAAAAAAATTTTCTTAAAAAAAAATATTTTAAAAAATAAAAAAAATAAAAAAATAAAAAAGGCTATTTTTATGAAAAATTATTTATAATGAATATTGACATTTTCTAAAGCATTAATCCTATCAAAATTGCTATTCAGATAATAGATTAATATTTTTAATGTTTTCTCTATTCCGCTCTTCTGACGCATGTACAAATTATTGGAATCCGCATCAATTAAATTAGCACTTACATCAGAACTTGTGCTTATAATTACATCATCATCAACAATAGCGATGCCACCATATCCAATCCCTGCAGTTGTACCTATACCTATAGATGTGTTGGCTAATTTTTTAGCAGCTTCTGCCATTAGGATAGACATTTCAATATCCCCATCGTCATCATAAACTTTTATTCCTTTCACCAATTCCAATGGCTCTACTGGATTTTCAATTTGGAGAATGGATTTAACTGCATCTAAAGTAGGTATGAACAAGCCGCATGTCACACTCAAATCAGTCAAATCAAAAATAGAGCATTTATCCTCCATAATTGCATCCTTTAGGCAATCCTTTTGAACCTTATTGACTAAATAGGAATAGTTAGACCCAAAATTATCTTCATATCCTTGAGCAAGGGCATGAATTTCCCGAGCCAAAATTCCATGGGTAAAGCATTCGGCAGTAGCTATTGTAATCATTTCCAAACCTTCAGAAAGAGCTCATTATTCATTATTCTTTTCAATCAATAATTTTAAGGCCTCTTTTGTAATTATATTTGCAATATCATCCAAGACATAAGGAGTGATTGGAATTGCATCTCTAATAAATGTGCTTGTGGTTAAAATCAGATGATCCTTTACTATTCCCTCTTTTCTTAGTTCATTGACAGCAGGATTGGAATCATCAAATTCAGAAATGTCCTTTACCACTATTTCCTCATCACCAATTCCAAAGATTCCTGCAGTTCCAATTGTCTTGGAACCCTTTTCATGTGCCTTTTTAATGATGTTTGCAGCTGTAGGTATTGTGTTGCCTCCAGCTATTTCAATAACGACAACATCACCAGTAACCAAATCAATATTATCTTCAGAAATGTCTTCAGTTATAGAAATGACTTCTCTGAAATCAGGATGATGAGTGGAAAGTTTCTTTAAGAAATCAGCCTTATAGGTACCTACTTCAGCACCTTTCAATAAGAATATTATGTCAGATTCGGAAATCTTTTGACCATCAATAACAGTTATTTTAGAGGGTCCGCCTCTATGAATTTGAATGAGATTAATCCCAGTTCTTAAGCCTAATCTACCAAAACCAACTAAGTCTATACTTCCCTTTGGCATCAAATTATTTTCCATTTCTTGAATCATTTTATCACAAATCAAATTATAAATTATAAACTAAAATCATAAATCTAAAAGTTTTAAAAAGAAAAGCCAAATATTTTTAAAGATTAGAAATCCGCAGAGATATATTTCCATGGAACTCCTGTGTCTATCATTTCTACAG
>NZ_CALDKF010000092.1 GCF_937898925.1 uncultured Methanobrevibacter sp. | reverse complement strand
CCATTGTCACTTTCTTCATTCCTGCCCTTGATGAGATGAACAATCCAGTAGCAACACTTCCTGTAAATGAGATCTTGTCTATGCCAGTTGATACAACCATTGCATCTCCCACTTCACTTCCATAACCAGTAACAGAATTAATCACTCCATTTGGGAAATGATTATTGATTATTTCAGCCAATCTTAAGGCAGAAAGCGGAGCTTCCATAGATGGTTTCATGACAACGGTGTTTTTAGCTGCAATAGCGGGAGCTATCTTATGAAGGGCTAAATTCACAGGATAATTGAATGGGGTTATTGCTCCAACTACACCAAGAGGAACCTTCTTTGTAAATGCCAGGAATCTCGCTTCAGTAGGTCCTGTTGCATCAATAGGTACAGACTCTCCATAGATTCTCTTTGCCTCTTCAGCTGCAAATTGAAGTGTTTCCACAGATCTTTGAAGCTCTGCAATAGCTTGTTTATATGGCTTTCCAGCTTCTGCAACAATCAGCTTTGCTATGTTCCTGCTTTCCTTTTCAAGCTCTTCGCAAGCATTTTGAAGGTTGATTGAAACTTCCTTTGCAGATAAGTCATTCAATGACTTCTTTGCATTGTTTGCAGCTTCAACAGCATTATCAACATCACTTCTATATGCAATTGGAACTGTATCCACAATTTCTCCATTGTATTGGTTGATTACATCATAATGGTCTGATTTGTCTATAGATTCACCATTAATTAAGAATTTCATGATTTTGACTCCTAAATTATTTTTTAATTTTAATTATTTCTTTAATCTTTGAATTTTCAAATAATTAATAAACTATTTGTTTTATTCAATAATAAGTTTTGGTAAAATAATTATACTATTCAAATTTAGAAGCAATATCACCAAATGAACTGTTTAAAGTGTTTATTTCATTTGAATCAATTTCAGTCCCCAAGTCAACGAGATATGATTTATACATTGAAACAACCAAAAGAATGATTACGATTATTCCTCCAATTATCAATATCAATTCAACAGCCCCTTGACCCTTATTGTCATGAATTAAAATACTTGGAAAATTTAAATCTATATTTCTCATAATATCACATAATTACACTAATCCAAAGAATCCTGCTCCAAAGTTGTTGATTATATAGAATACTGCAAATGCAGAGCATGTAATTGGAATGGAATACCTTAACCCTTTCTTCAAGTCTCCATACATTATCAAAGCTATAAGAAAACCTGCTAAAATTGAATGAATAATAAGATAAATCTCTGCAGCGAGCGGTGCAACTTCACAGATTGCACCCCCTTTTCCAAGTTCAATCATAAAGGAGGAATAGACTCCAACCATTCCAAGTGCAAAGGGAGCGGCCACTGTAGATGCAATGATGAGAAACATGATTGACATCATAACACTTGCCTTACGTTCCCTCTTTAATATTAGCATAGCCCTTAAGTCATCACTTACATCAAGAATAATATCAGACAATGAACCTCCGCTTTTATGGGCATTGAGTATTATCTTAAAGCTTCTCTCAAGATCCTTTGAGTTGAGTCTCATTGCCATATTGCTAAATGATTCATCAAGGGATTTCCCCATTCTTATTTCTACTACAACCCTTCTTAATTCATCATACAAAGGTCCTTTTCCATGCTCAGACATGTCAACCAATGAATTTTCCAAGCTTAATCCAACCTTCAGCATAGATGACAATTGTCTAAGGAAGTCTGGAATTGAGTTTTCTATTTCACTTGCCCTTTTTTCTATTTTCAAAAATAAGATTAGAATGAATGAAATTGTTGGAATGAAAATAGCTAAAATTAAAGCAATTGATAGATTAACTGATAAGGCTATTGAAACTATTGAAAATAGAATTATGAATGCAATATAAGCCATTAGAATAATTGCTAAAATCTGGGATGCCAATGTAAATATTCCTGCCTTGAGCAAGTACTCTTGGAAAGCAATTAAAATAGATTGATTAACTTTATTTTCTATTATATTCGATAATTTGATTATTAAATCTTCAATAAACATTGATAATAGATTTGTATAAGTTATTAATAAATTTAACTTATTTATAGACTTAAAAAAACAATTTAATAAGAATATTATAAAAAATAAGTAAAATTACGATGATGTTGTAAAATTAAAGTGATTTAATAAAATTAAAATTAGATAAAAAAAGTCAATAAATGTTAAATGAATTCTAAAAGAATTCAAATAACACAACGTTCTTAAAAAATTTAGGATCTGTCAATAAATCCATAAATATAATATAATAAAAAAGATATTTAAAAGTTTTTATTTACATGACAAAAAATAGGGAAAGCCCATCAAGGAAAAAAATCTAACCTAACTTTTTTCATGGCATTATAGGCAGAGATGATTATTCAATAAAAATTAGAAATAATTTAAATTTATGCAAATTATTAGTAAGAGATTCTTCAGGAACTTGTGAAATAACTTGGTATAATCAACCATATTTAAGAAATGTTTTTAAAACAAATGTTGAATATAAGTTTTATGGAAAAGTAAGTAAAAAGTTTGGTGGAAGAGCAGATATGCAATCACCAGTATATGAACTTGCAGAAAATAGTAATAATACAGGAAAAATAATACCAATATATCCTTTAACATATAATTTAACTCAAAATAATTTAAGAAAAATAATAGAAAATGGACTATTAGAAGTAAATGGCAAATTAGAAGAAACTCTACCACAGTATTTACTTGCAAAATATAATTTAGAAGATATTGAAAATGTAAGTAAAGTAATTGGTGTTGGTGCTATCATTTTTAATGATTTGAAGAATTACAGAGCAAATGATATCGAATTTAACCTTGAAGATACTTTAAAATTTGAAGGTAACACAGGCCCATACTTACAATATACATATGCACGTATTTCATCAATAATGAGAAAAATTACTGAAGTTAAGTATGATTTAAATGATATTAGTGTTGAAGAATTTTTAAAGATAAATGAACAAATTGTGAACAAAAAGATTATGAAAAGATTATTAAGGTATTTGTTCCTAAATGTGTAGAAGAAATAGAGAAAGGTTTATTTAAATATTTTTATTCTTTAAAAGAAAAAGTGCTTTTATTATTTTTAATAATACTATTTGCTTTTTTTATTATATTAGCATTTGGAACCTTTTCATTATGACTTATTTTATGAATTATTTGATTGTTTTTATCTAATATAAAATCATTGCAAAAATGAAATAATTTAAAATTTTATAGCAATTATTATTAGGATTTATTGTCCACAACATGAATGTACCATCTGATATCATTTCTATTGCGTAGACTAGATATTGGGATTTTATCATTTGATTCAATTCATCTTCTGATAATTCTATTTTTCCACTGGAATATATAAAATTTTTAATTTCATCTGGTTTCGTTGAATTTTTGTTTGTGCTACTTTGTATACTACCTAAAAAGTTGATTGCATCAGTAACTGTTTGAAATTGTGTTTTATAAGCAGAATCCCAGTTACTACGTATCTGCATGTCATAATTTCCTGCATTATTTTTTCCAATAGTAAAAATTGAATCAGAACGTATTTCTGCCTTATCTTCCTCTTTTAATATTCTAGATTCCACCTGTGGTAAATTCTTTTTTCTATCAAACGCTTTTTTTATAAAATCTATTAATTCTCTTGTGTCATTAAATATAACAAATTTGCCGCTATATTCTCCTCTTGTATACTTGATTTTAT
>NZ_CALDKF010000091.1 GCF_937898925.1 uncultured Methanobrevibacter sp. | reverse complement strand
CACTGCTACTATTAAATTTGCAGGAAGCAAATACTACAACAAATTAAGCAAAAATGTAAAAATAACCGTTAAAAAGTAGATGTTAACACATCTACTATTTTCTTTTTTTTAAATCTTATTTTTAAGAATTTTTAGCAATTTTTTTAAATTATTGAACTATTTTTTCTCTAAACTTATTTTAAGAGATAATTAGACTATTTTTTTCTCTAAAATTCTTTTAAGAAATTATTTAACTATTATTTTCTTTAAAATTCTTTTAAGAAATAATTAAACTAAATATTTAATTGAATTAAAATATTTTAGAAAAATTAGGGAATTTTATAATATTTTATTTTTGTATAATACATAAAATTTTAAATGATAAAATACTATAAATTATTATAAAAAAAATTAAGTGTGAATTATGTTTGAAGAATTGCATGAACTCTTAGAGGATAAAAAGATTTCAAAGAATGATCTTTTGGCTATTTTAAAGGAAAAAGCCCAAAAGATATCTGTTTTTGATTTGATGGATGCCAATAAGTACATACTTCAGGATGTGGAGTTTGTACAGGACAAATATCAGGATGACTTCCGTCAAGCTTATGTTAAGCAATTCATTGGCCATATAAACAATATTAAAAAGGACAATACAGATTATGACAGCAGGGGCAAGAAGGAAAGAATTGACAAAAAACAGTTTGAAGAGTCATTAGAGGCTTTACATAATGTTTATGATGGAGTTGATTTTGACAAGGATAAGGTACAGCTTATTTACTGTTTAGTATCTCTTTATGCCACATTTATATTGAATGAACCTATTCATTCACTGGACACTCCTTTCCCAGGCAATTTGAAGATTAAAAAGTTAGGCAAGTTTTATTATTGTCCTGTTAAGGCAACTCAAAAGAACACTGAAGGTGCAGTTTGCAATATCTGCATTTCTCGTGAGATTGATTATGATCCTAAACTAAATGCCAGCAGTTAAGGATTATTTTTTAAAAAAAGTATTTTACAGTCATATAATATAATAACCGTTTGTGATATGATGTTTGAAAAGTTTGATGCATTGATAGATGAAGATGATAAGATATCAAAGGATGATCTTATGATTGTCTTAAAGGAAGAGCTTAGTGATGTGTCTGTTTTTGATTTGATGATCATATCTGCTGAAATCATTGAAAACAACAAGTATGTTCAGGAATCCTATCAGGAAAAAAGCAAAAAGATTTACATAGACTTTTTCTTAAACAGAGTAAAGGAAATAAGAAGCAATGATACTGTTTACAATGATTATTTCAATAGGGATGACTTTGTAGAGAAATTAAACGATTTAAAGGATATTTACAAACTCGGTTCTAAAGACAGAAAGAACAAAAGCCCACTTATTAATTTGGTGGTATCCCTTTACACTACATTTGTGCTTGATGAGCCTATTCATCCTATTGGAACTCCTTTCCCAGGTTCTTTAGAGGTTATAATGGAAAATGGAGTTTATTATTGCCCTGTTAAAGAGGCTAATATTGATACTCCAAATTCTGTATGCAGACTTTGTATAGCTGAACAGTTAGATTTTTAAGAAACATTGAATTTTATGGTATTAATTGGATTTTATAATCAGGTGATATTGTGGTAGATGGAAAAACAAGAATATTGGGAGTTATTGGAGACCCTATTGAACACACTTTCTCTCCAGCCATGCATAATGCTGGACTTAATGAATTAGGTCTTAATTACATTTATCTTCCATTTCATGTTAAAGAGGACATGTTAGGTGAATGCATTCTAGGTGCAAAAGCTATGGGAATAAAAGGTTTGAATGTAACAATACCACATAAAACCAATGTCATTAAACACCTTGATGATATCGATTCAGTAGCTTTAATGATCGGTGCAGTAAACACCATCCAATTTAATTTTAATGAAAATAATGAATCATCTAATCAAGATAATGAAATCAATGTAAGAACTAAAGGATTTAACACTGATGGATATGGATGTGTCCGTGCAATTAAGGAAAAAACTTCAATAAATAACAAAAAAGTTACCATCACTGGTGCTGGTGGAGCAGCAAGAGCAGTTGCATTTCAGATAGCAAGCAGTGGAATTGATGAGCTGTCAATTTTGAATCGTAATGCAAGCAAAGCGGAATCACTTGCAAATGATTTGGAGTCCAATTTAATTGAAGCAGGTATCGATATAACTATAAACTGTTGTGAAATGGATAATCTGAAAAGAGAATTGGACAGTTCAGATATATTTATAGACACAACTCCAATTGGAATGTATCCTAATGTAGATGATAAGCCAATAGCAAGTGCAGATATGCTTCATGAGGAGCTTGTTGTAAATGATATCGTTTACACCCCTATGGAAACATCCTTGATTAAGGAGGCATTAAAAGCCAATGCAGAGGTTGTTTATGGATATAAGATGCTATTGTATCAAGGAATCAGAAGCTTTGAAATCTGGTTGGGCAGAGATGCTCCAGTGGATGTTATGGAAAAGGCATTATTGGATGTTTTAGGCATTTGATTTTAATTTTTTTAACTTTAATTTTAATTTTCAGTGATATTATGGATGATTTTCTATCAAATTTTGTTTTGAAAGAGGATGAAAAGGAACTATCCGATTCAAAGAAGGATGTCATGAAGTTCTTAAAGCAAATAGGTGTTGATACCCGTTTTGTCAGTTTCTTTGATGATGATGGAGACATTAGGCTTTATATAGAAAATCTCCGCTTTTCAAAGTTTTCCAAAAAAAGAAGAGAAACCTTCAACAGGCATTATCCTGATATGGAAGTGGTTAGGTCATCTCTTTTTCAAAAGATCTGTTCAAGGTCTTCAAAGACATTGGCAGAGTTTTTAAGCCCAAAGGAAAGGATTCTCATTCCTAGAATGGATAATGATTACAACAAGTTTTTATACATAGTGATTGAGCCTTATTCAAGAAAATATGGTATAAGATTCATTGAATATGATGAAAATATCAGTGCAGATGACTTTGATTCTGTAATATCTCCATTGAACCTTAATCAGGAAGTGAATCATATCTTGAATGATATATTTGATGGAAAGGGAATCGAATGGGACAGGAAATTGGACTTGTCCACTATTTATGATTTGGACTTAAATGATAAGGACATCATATTTCCATTCATCAATGTTCCTCAAGAGTGGATAAATGACTTTTTAGGCATTGAAAAGGAATATGAAATAGATTATGAAAATGAGGATATTGGAGAGTCATTCATGGGATTCCTGACTGAAATCAATCCACAATTCAAGGAAAATGTCTTGGCTGCATCTTCATTTTTAGAAACTCATCAAAAATAATAAAATATAGAAAATTATTAAACATAGTTAAATAGAATAAGATATAAATATATAAATAATTATAAATTTAAAATATTTTTTGTGATTATATTAAGAGGTTTTTACATGGCAAATGAAATTACTGTGGAATTAAATGATGAGCAATTAGAAAGATATCAAATCATGCAAGAAAATGGTTTGGGCGTAGGTGAAGCTATAGACTTGATTTTCTATTTACGTGATCAATATGGAGTTCGCAATGATCAGCTTCTTGAAGATAGGCTTGAACAGTTAATCATCAAAAAATCTGAATTAGAAGATGAAATGAAAAATTCTGGCAATGATTTAACTGCAGAATTACAAAAAGTAACTGCAGAAATGGAAGTCATTGATAAATTAAAAGACACCGCCTATGACTTTGAAGCTAAAGAGAAAATCTTGGAAAAAGAGTATTCTCCTCTTGATGATACTTATGAAATGAAGATTCAAGCACATAAACGTGGAATCAAATGGGGAAAATTCTTCAGCAACATTTTATGATTTCACTTTTTTAACCTTTTTTCTTTTTTTAATATATTTTTTTTACTATTTTTTAAAATATTATTTTGTCTTTATTTTAAATTTTAAGCCTTAATAATGCTCTTTTTATATGCTTTTCTTAAATCATAATTCTTTTAGATTCTTCAAATATTAGATTCATAAGATAAGTTTTATATAATAAATTAAACTAATATTTTATTGAGTATTCATTATGGATTTTTTTTATAAGAAATTTATGAAAAATTCATATCAAAATCAATATTAAATTTATTAGGAGTGGATTTGTCTGACAAAATATATTATAATTACTGGTGGAGTAGTTAGTTCCATTGGAAAAGGAATTACCTCTGCATCCATTGGTCGTATATTACGTTCCTACGGCTTGAAGGTTGCAGCTATTAAGATTGACCCATACTTAAACTGGGATTCTGGTACTTTAAACCCATACCAACATGGAGAAGTGTTTGTAACTTATGATGGTATGGAAACTGACCTTGACTTAGGTCACTATGAAAGGTTCTTGGACGTAGAGCTTCCGGGAATATCAAACATCACTACCGGAAAGGTCTATCAATCAGTTATTTCCAAAGAAAGAAAAGGTGATTTCCTAGGAGCGTGTGTTCAAATTATCCCTCATATCACCAATGAAATCAAGGAAATGGTACGTGAAATCTCAGCTAAGGATGACTATGATGTCGTTCTTGTTGAATTGGGAGGTACCGTAGGGGATATTGAAAGCCAACCATTCCTCGAAGCGTTAAGACAATTGAGAAACGAGGAAGGCTCTGAAAATGTTATGTTTGTACATGTAACATTCGTTCCTTACTTGGAAGCTGCTGGCGAATTCAAGACAAAACCAACTCAACACTCTTCAAAAGAACTTAGAAGCATGGGTATCAACCCTAACATGATCGTTTTAAGAAGTCAAAAGCCTATTGATGATGACTTGAAGAGAAAAATCGCTCACTTCTGTGATGTTGAATTTGATGCTGTTGTAAACACTCCTGATGCTCAAACAATCTATGAAGTTCCTTTAGTATTGGACAGGGAAAACGCTGGCCAGTACATTTCCAACAGAATTAATTTAGGAATTGATTTTGAAAATGACAAGAATACTCTTAATGAATGGGCAGAAATTGTGGATTCACTTAAGATTCAAGATCCGGTGGTTACCATTGGTATTGTGGGAAAATACGTTGAATTGGAAGACGCTTATATAAGTATCAGAGAATCCTTGCACCACGCAGCAGCGAAAATTGGCGCTAAAATGAAAATAGTATACCTTTCATCTGATGTGGATGTGGAAAATGAGGAAGAATTGAAAGCTTTCCATGAGGAACTTTCCAAGCTTGACGGTATTCTCATTCCTGGAGGATTTGGTGACCGTGGTGTAGAAGGTAAGTTAAGTGCTGTTGATTATGCAATTGAAAATGAAGTTCCTATTTTCGGTATCTGTTTAGGTATGCAATGTATGGTAATTCAATTCGCAAGAAGAATCGGAATGGACGGTGCAAACAGCAGTGAATTCAAAGATGACCTCGAATACCCAGTAATTGACATGATGGAAGAGCAAAAGAAAATCAAGAATATGGGCGGAACCATGCGTTTAGGTGCTTATGACTGTAAATTGATTGACGGCACCAGAACCAAAGAGGCATATGGTGAAGACTTGATTCAGGAAAGACACAGACACAGATACGAATACAATAACGAATACAGGGATGTATTAACTGAAAACGGTCTTGTTATTGCAGGAACAACTCCAGATGACTTCTTGGTTGAAATCGTGGAATTGCCTGACCATCCTTGGTTTATTGGATGTCAATTCCATCCAGAGTTTAAATCAAGACCAAATAATGCACATCCATTGTTCGCTTCATTTGTAAAAGCGTCTTTTGATAATAAAGAATAAACGAACTTTTAGAAAAAGTTTGATTTAAATTCTTTCTTTTTTTTTATTCTATTTTTTACTATTTTTCTAATTTTTCAATTTTTTAATTTTATTACAATTTTTATCTATTTTTAAAATTAATGCTGTTCATTTTCACTTATTGATTTTACACAATTGTGATTTTGTGCAATTGTGCAATTGATATTTTTATTTTTTTCGCATTTCAAATCATTTTATATTGAATCAAGACCTATTTAATATCATAATCAATTAAAAAAATTATTAAAGGGGTAGTATGAGCGAAATAAGTAAAAATAATAAAGAAATTGGAAAAACAATTGCTACAAAGGTTCCAATAAACATCCATAATCAATTGATGAATCTAATAGAAAACGGCGATTACTTAAGCATTTCAGACTTTCTAAGGGAAGCCATAAGGGAACAGTTGAAGACATATAAGGTTGCAAATTTCAGAGAAATCAATTATTTTGATGCAAAGAAGGAAGTTGTAAGCTATTTCATTAAATATGAGGATTGCTTTTTGGATGAGATAGCTATTGATCTGGAACTTGATTTTGAATTGGTTTTAAACATAATCTATGACCTAATTCATGAAGGAAGAATCGTAAAGATTTCAAATGAGGAACTATTTGAAAAAAGAGGAATGGATAATCCTGAAGTTTATCGCTTGAAGGATAATGATGCAATCTATAGGATAGAAGGAAAGCGTTTGATTGTTGAATCAAGGTCTAAGGATTATGAATTCATCACTATAAGGCATAATGTTGATTATAAATCTGTTTTTAAAAACAATGGTGTAGTGCTTGAAAACGCTTCAGTGATCCTATCTGAGGCTTATTCATTTATTAAATAACTTATTTTTTAATATTCTTATTTTATTTTTCTAATTTTTTCATTTCCTTTATTTTTTATTTCCTTTATTTTTTTAACTTTACATTTTGATTATACTTTTTTATTTAGTCTAAAATTTACGATATGAATTTATTTTTTCTATTTAACATCAATTTATAGTTTAAAATCAATATAACAATCAATTTGTACTTTAAAAGTTAAAAAAACTATTATATTTAAATATAATGAAAAAATAATATTCAATTGTCTTATAAGAACAATTTAGATAAATTAAATTGCTTTTTTAAGATAAAACCAATCCTATTTTATTAAATTTCTATTTCTATTTATAGAAAATAGGGTCCTAAAATAGGATTGTTGCACTAATTAATTAGTAAGACTTGGAGGTTTCCTCTTGTTTAATGGTATTTTTATTGGGAATATTCTGGATTTGTTCAATCATTCACTTAGCAATTATCATCTTTTAATCAAATCATGTCAAATACATTTGTTCGTAATACTGTTAATTCTTTCAATTGCTGATTATTATGATTTGAAATTTGGAATAATTCCCAATAAATTAAGCTTGATTCTACTCATTTATGGATTACTCTTTAATTTTATCCTAAGTGTCTGCTTTAGCAATTATCATATATTCATATTTTCAATAGCTTTAACTGCTTTAATCACAGTTATTTCATTTATCCTTTGGCATATTGGATTTTGGGGAGGTGGAGACTTTAAGCTATTCATTGGATTGTCTTTAGCATTATCATTTTTAGACTTGAATATTTTCAATTTGAATTATTTCTCAAATCTAAATCTGCAAGTTTTCAATCAGTTGATTCTTTATCCAAAGGCAATTTCAATACTTCTAAATGGCATTCTAATAGCTTTAATAATGATTTTCATATCAATAATCTATGATGGAATTAGAAATAAAAAGATCAAATATTATTCAAAATTATCTATTTTGGATTTTAGCTCAGCATTTAATAAGTTAACCACTAAAACCGTAGCTATTGGAAGTTTAAGAGAAGGAATGATCTTGAATGATTATTACTTTAAAAATCAGATTGCATATGATAGGATTAATGAACTAAAGAACAAAAGCAATTCAAATATCAATTTAAAAGCATTTAAAGATGAGAATATTTATTGTTTCTCTTCACTAAACAGTATGGGATTGACAAAAGAGGATATAAGATTAATAAATGGATTATATAAAATGGATTTAATCAAGAATCCTGACTTTAGGGTTAAGGTCGAGATTCCATTCATGCCATTCATTACCCTTGGATATATCGGTTTTTTAATCTTTGGAGATTTTATTTCCATTATTTCAGGTTTTATAAAAATGATTTTTTAAACAGGTAAAACAATGAAAATGATTACTTTAGGAAACAAAGGCCAATTATCCCTTGAATATGTTTTAAGTTCCATGATAGTTATCTTGATAATCAGCCTTATCTCCATTCCAATTCTTTTAACTGCAATAGATTTTTCCAATGATATAATGGATTCAATCAATTCCAAAAGCGAACTGTCTAAAATAACTGATGCAATTGACTTTTGCTATGCCTCTGGAAAGGGGTCTAAAAGAACTGTATTGGTTGACTTTAATCGAAATGTGGATATTAGGATATATAATGATGGTAAAAATGGATTGGCATCTATAAATCTGAATTTATCTGGTAATTCAGAAGAAATCACAAGTAATTTTGATTATAATGGATTAAATGAAAATATTCATTTATCAAAGGGATTTAACAGGATTGCTGTAAAATGGGACGAGGATTCAAATGTGATTGAAGTAAACAGATTGATTTAATGCTCCATAATTTCATAATGCTCTTTTTAACAAATTTTATCTTTTCATAAAATATATAAATCAAGTTTTTTATATATAATATGTAGTATAATAATTCTTAATTTTAAAATATTTATAATGAAATTGTTTAAAAACTTAAATAAATTTATTATTTAATCTTTATTTTAAAAATTAGGACTTATTTTAATGTAATATTTATTTATAAATTCATTTAGCTTTCTATAGACTGAATTAAGATAAATTTATATGAAAATTGTTAAAAGAGTTGATTATGATGGATTTAATTACTGGAATAATATTTATTATCCTGTTCCTTATAATTATGGTATTTGCCTTTTCCATGGGTATTCTATCCCCATATGTTGGTAGAAAGGAAATAATATCTATAATTATAATTGGATTTGTTCTTGGCGCTATCGGAGGATACTTCTTCATTGACCCTATTTATGAAGAAAGTCCATATATTATCGGTAATGTTCAAGGACTGTTTACAATGGATAGTGAAGTGATTAACCTAAACATTCCATCAACTTCAAACATCAGTGATGTAACCAATAAGATTAGCAATTTAAATGGAGTTAATTCAGTTTCCACTAACGGTTTTGAGCTGAAAACAGGATTCATAAAGAACAGCACAAAGATTTATGTGGAAAATCATTTAAGAAGCGATCCTGAGATTGAAAGCTTTAAGGTAACCAACAATTCCGTTACAGTAGACTTAAAGAATCCTGCAAGTTCAACCACTACATTAGGTTCTCTTGTAAATTGGCTGAGCAATAGGGCCGGAGTAGGCTCTGAATTCGCTTTTGTCCATATACAAGTGCATGTAAACTCTAATGATGTGGAAGAGGTTAGGGATTATTTAAACGAAAGCAATTACAATATAATCTCTATTGAAGGGCCTGTACAAAATACAATCCATTATTTTGAAGATCATTTGGCTCCAACTTATGTCATAATGTTCATCACAGGACTTGTAGGGGTAGCAGTAGCTATTGCAGGAGTCTTTGTTGAACCTTTAACCAAATTCACTAGAAGATTCAAAAAAGACCAAAAAGAAAGAATAAGAAGTAGAAGGAATAGAAGAAGACGTTAATTAGTTTTATTTAAAGGGGGATAATATGGCTAAATTCTGTCCTGAATGTGGTTTTGAGCAACACAATGATAATAATCGTTATTGTTCAAATTGCGGTTTTGACTTTTCTAAAGTGGAAAACAGTATCAAATCAGAAGAAGATGACAATTCAACTGTAATTGTACCTATAAACTCTGATGATAGCCCTATTCCCAAACCTGCAGATTCCAGTGATTCCAAGCTCATTAACCCTAGTTCTACCGATTCTTCAAAAGTTTCAACCACTAAAGGTTCCTCTGTTTCCAGTACCAAAGACTCTGCTGGTTCAAGTGCAAAGACTACAAAAACTTCTACATCAAAATCATCAAATAACGATTTTTTATCTAATTTAACATTCAATAAATGCTTTTTAGCATTCGCAGTGCTACTGATAATATTGTTTATTATTGGTATGTTCGCCCAATTGGACCCAGAACCTTCCTCTGATCATGGATTGACTTCATTTATGGAAAGATCAAATAGTTACGGATTATCTGATTTTATTGATGATTCCAATAATTATTATGGGGGCTCTGATTCAGATTATTTAAGTTATGGTGGCAGTGGGGGATCCACTAACTTTATAGAGAATTGAAATTTAATTACTTTTTTTTATTAATCTAAATGGTGAAATAATGAAATCTGCTGTTTTATTTTCAGGTGGAAAGGATAGTGTTATGGCTTTAAATTATGCTATAAACAATGGAGATGATGTGAAATATCTCCTTTCAATCAAGTCTCAAAATGATGAGTCATATATGTTTCACGTTCCAAATATTCATTTAACCGATTTGCAGGCAGAAGCCATAGGCATTCCTATCATAGAAGTGAAGACTGCTGGCGTTAAGGAAGAGGAGCTTGAGGACTTGAAGGAAGGGTTTAAGCAATTGAAAAGCCTTGGAATAGAGGCCATTTACACCGGTGCATTGTTTTCCACTTATCAAAAATCCAGAATAGAAAGATTGGCAGATGAGATAGGAATAGAAGCCATTTCACCATATTGGCATAAGGATCCTAAGGAATATATGGATTTGGTTATTGATTATGGATTTAAGGTTATCATCAGTGGCGTTTTTGCTGATGGGCTTGATGAATCATGGCTCGGCAGGCTCATTGATGAAGAAGCAATGGCAGAACTTGAGAAAATCAGCGAAAAGACATATCTCCATCTTGCTTTTGAAGGAGGAGAGGCTGAAACATTAGTTATTGATGGCCCTATATTTAAAAAAAGAATTGAAATATTGGATGCAGATATAGATTGGCATGTTGATAATGGTACATATAATATAACTGATGCAAGATTGATTGATAAGGAATAATTGCAAATATTTATATTTAACGATGATTATCTATTTGTATAAAGTATTGGGGTGTTACTATAGAAAAAGGTTTTAAAAAAAGAATTTTAACCATTTCACTTGTTTTAATGATTCTTTTCTCATCAATTATAATCATTGATTCCATTTCAGCTGAAGAGAATGTGCCAAAAGGCTTTGAAACTTATTATATGAGAGGATATGGATTCAATGTTCCAAGTTCATACAAGTTGATTGATGAGGGATGGGATGAAGTGAATCGTTTGAATTACATGAATTTCCAAAGGGGCAAGAATTTTGTGAATGTCAGTTTGGAAAGACATTCTTCAAGCTTCAATAAGAATATAATGGATGGATTCAGTTCCTTCAAATTGAACGATGAGAACTTGTATAAGACTTCAATTTCAGGAATAACCGGATTTTACAATAAAAGGAATAAGGTAAAGACATTTGTTTTTGCATCTGAAGATGATATGATTTATTTGCACATTAAAGGACCAAGTGTCTCTCATGTGGTTTCATCCATTACTCAAAGGGACTATAAGACATATCATAGCAATGAATATGACTTCGATGATGATGCATATTATGAATCAGACGCTTATGATGATTCTTTTGACGATTCCTTTGATGATGCGTCTTATTACAATTATAGATGGTAATTAATTACCATCATTTTTTTTTAAAAAAAACAGTATATTAATTATTTTTTAATCTAATAAACAATCTTATAATCTATTTTATTCTTTTCTCTTTTTAGAGAATCCATTTTAACAAGGTCAAATATTAACTTGTCTTCTGTTAACCTTTCCCACATCTTGTATATCTTTTTTAGGAAATCCTCGTCCAAATCCATTTTATCCGCTATGATTGGACATTGGTATGTCATGTCATCCACATCATAGATCAAATGCAATTTGTTGTCCTTGTCAAAATGTGGGCTAAGAGGGAAAGACCTACATTGGATTGGCCTTAATCTTCTATTGCAGTGTGGCGGATTGGTGCATTTTATATAATAGACCTCACCATCCCAAGAGTCCGGATATTCAATCTCATCAGTTGTTTCATAAAACATCTCAAACCAATCAGACTCGTTTTCAAGCATCTCCTCTTCACCAGGAAGCAAGTACAATACCATCTCTTCAAGCACATCATTCCTTTCACCGTTTTCCACTGTGCAGCAGATGGAATTGCATAGCTCTCCACAATTGAACTTTCCTAATGGAGATGCATTATTGGTCATATTATATATTTTCAAATAATCTTTTTTTCTTATAGAGGATTTCATCTTATTCACATTTTTTCTCTTGATTAGATAATATTTATGTGTCTTTTTCTTAAAAAGTTATTGATTAAGAAATTATTTGCCACATAATTCGTTTTTTTAAAAAAACACTTTTAAATCATTATTTTACCCATCCTCATGCACTAAAGACTTAACATAAATTCTTAATTTTTTACAAAAAACAGCCATTTTCCTTATAAAACTTTCGATTATGTAAAAAATAGATTACATTTATATACTAGTTTAACAAAATAAGATTATGAATTTACAAGAGGTGATAAAATGAATAAAAGAATTCTAGCCATATGCCTTGCCATATTTTTGGCATTAGCTGTTATTCCAACTGGATTTGCAGATAGTTCAGATCAAGTTGTAATAACCTATGGTGAAACTGCATATATGAATCAACAATACAAATCAATGGTTGACGATTATTTTGCAAGCAAAACTAATGTAGATATAAACAGCATAGAATCAAAAGTGATCACTGCTGGAGATGTAAACAAGATTTCCGGTGGTTTTTCAGGAAAACAATACAACTCAAATCAAATATTTTCCTCTGCTCTTCTTGACTTGAACCAAAATGGGGAAATTACTGTAGATGTGGACAGTTCAATCACTACAATCACTCCTGAAATGTACATGTCAGCACTTAAGTCTGCAGGTATTCAAGGAGGACATGTCTATGTGACAAGCCCAGTAAGCGCTACTGGTGAATCCGCTCTCGCAGGAATTATGGATTGTTATGAGGAAGCTACTGATGTTGAAATCCCTGATAATGTCAAAGAGGCAGCAAATCAAGAGATTGCAACTCAAGCAGATATCCTAAACAATTCAAATGTCAGTGCAGATGACTTATCCAAATTAGTGGATGATGTAAAGGAAAAGGTAAATGAGGAAAACATTACAGATCATGCAACCATTGTAAACATTATCAATGATTACAGTACAACCTACAATATCAACATTTCTGACAATGATATTGAAAACCTTGCTCAAACCATAGAGCAAGTTCAATCTGTACAGGATGATGCAAATGCCTACAAAGAGCAAATCAGCGATTTTGTAGACAGTTCAGCTTCTGAAAATGGATTTTCCATGGATGGATTTTCCTTAGATGGTTTGTTCAATAGCATATTAGGCATTTTTAATATAAATCTTTAAAATAATTTAGTAATTAATCATTGCTTAAATTATTTTTTTAATCTTTTTTTTCTTTTTTTTAATCTTCAAGATCTTATTTTTCTTTTCTTTATAACTTGTTTTTCTCTATTTTCTCTATTCTGCTCTATTAGCTTTTTTAGCTATTAAAAAAATATCAAAAATTATTTATTAATAATGTTACATATCTAAGATTAATTAATTTAATGATTTGATAAATCCATGGTTTATTAGTTATTTAAATTAAGGAGGAAATACAATGAAATTTAATAGGATTGCAATTATAGCTATTTTGGCAATTTTAACTGTTGTTTTAGCAGGTTCTGTATCTGCTTTTGACTTAGGTTTCTTAAGTGGCGGCGACAGTGAACCTCAAGAGATAACTGTTGGTGGCATTGACTTCAGCATTCCTGCTGGATTTAATGAAAATGAAGAATACAAAATGGTCAATGAGAAAAGCAACACTTCTGGTATTGACTACTATATGTCTTCTGCTGGTTTTGAAGATGATTCAAAACAAAAAGCTATTTATATCTTAGTGGGAGATTATGATGAGTATAATGTAACTGATGAGATAATTGAATATGTTTTAGATGATATGGACTATGAAAAGAAAACTATAAATGACCATAATGGTTACTTAGTTCAAGAAAGCAGTTCAAGCAGTTCATCTTTAATGGCTGTGGAAGAACCTGTTTACATGTTCGTTTATGAGCAAAATGGAGATCTTGTATTCATTGGCGCAACTGATGAATCCTATTTCAGTGATGTCATAATCGAATAGTTAGATTTTTCATCTTTTTTCATTTTCTATTTTTTACTTATTTTTCTATTTTTTATTATTTATCTTCTATTTTCATTTTTCAATAATTTTTATAAAACTTTATAATGTATAATTAATATATAATTACTTAATTGGGTTATATAATTTATTTTTTAAGAAAAAAATTGTATTGAAAATATAATTAATTAAATTAAAATAATCATTGATAATTTTAATACTTATTATTATAAATTATATTTTAATTAATCAAATAATTATTTATTTTAATTGTCTGTGAGATGTTACAATGAAGAGGTTTATTGCTATAGATGGGCTTGATGGTTCTGGTAAAGATACGCAAGCTAGACTCATTAAGGAAAAATATGAAAATGAAGGAACCGTCATCATTCGTTCACATCCAACATCAGACAACTTCTTTGGTAGAAATTCAAAAGCTGCTTTGGAAAGAGGCGGAAAACTCAATAAGATAATAGCTACCTTATGTTATGGAGCAGATGCAATCAGATCTGTTATCAAATATTACGGAAAGGCAGATACTGTTATCTTTGTAAGGTATACTTTAGCTGTATCATACTTGAATAAAGCTATTTCCGTACCTGTCTACAAGCTTGTTTGCTTTGCACTTCCTGTTTCTGAATATTTCTTCTATCTGGATGTTTCTCCTGAAAAGCTAGTGGAACGTGTACAAAAGAGAAATGAAAAGGAAGAGATGTTTGAAAATTATGATGCATTTGTAAAGGTAAGGCAAAAGGCAGAGCCTGTTCTATACAATTGGCATGTAATTCCAGCAGATGATTCACCAGAGGAAATATTTGCAAGAATAGAGACTATTCTGGATGAATTGGATTCAAAGCGATTGAATGAGCCTAAAAAATTAGAATAATTATATGCTTTTTTTTTAAAAAATAACTTAAAATAGCAAAAATTCCACTTGAAACAAAAGTGCATCAAATTACGTCAGAACAACGTCATTATTTGGTAAAATTGCTTAAAAATCTTGAATTTAACCTTTTGGCGTTAGAAGATATTACTTATGCAATAGTGACAAGTGGTGGTGTTGACGTCAAACAAATCGTGCCAAACACAATGAAGAGCAAACTTATTGACAATTTGTATTTTGCAGGCGAAATAATTGATGTTGACGGCGGCTGCGGAGGCTTCAATCTTCAGTGGGCGTGGGCAAGCGGAATAGTTGCCGGTACAAGTGCAACAAAATCTTTAATTGAATAACTGACATAAAAAAACGGCACATCTGCTTTTGCGGATGTGCCGAATTTCTTTACTCGATATTTTTCAAAGCTTCAATTTCAGCCTTGTCAACAGTAATACGCTTGTCTTTAATAATTTTGACGTCACGTCTGTGGTATACTGCGGGTGCAGCTTCAGGGTATCTGTCGAGGCAGATTTTTAGCATTCCTTTAAGAAGATTTACCTCAACAACAGTGCCCTTACCTTGCTGAGTTTCAACGATAGCACCTACCTTAGGTGTTACATGAAGCAGATATTCATATGCATTCTGTTCATATTTAAGACAACACATAAGTCTGCCGCAAGTACCGCTGATTTTAGTC